>PNIN01000063.1 GCA_002878065.1 Calditerrivibrio nitroreducens | reverse complement strand
GGATGCCTTTGTGGAAAACTTTCGATCCGGCCGATTTAAGTATGGTGCAAGCACTATCTCACAACAGGTTATCAAAAATGTATACCTTTCCCCCACAAAAAATCCATTGAGAAAAATTAAAGAGGCAATATTAACCTACAGGATGGAGCAGGTGGTATCTAAAAAAAGGATCCTTGAAATATATCTAAATATTATCGAAATGGGGGATGGAATCTTTGGTGTACAAGAAGCTGCAAAATATTATTTTGGCAAACCAGCATCAGCACTTACTGTAAATGAAGCTGCAAAACTTGCAGCAATACTCCCTAATCCTATAAAATATCATCCTAACAGCGATCAAAAATTTGTCACTAATCGCACCAGGATAATAGCAAGTAGAATTGCAAAAATTGAAAGCTACAAAAAATGATATAATTCGTACGATTTTATAATAAATTTGCCATTGAAATTTTTTTATTTAAAGTATATTAATTGTTATGTGGATAATCTCAGTTTTTTTCATATTTTTACCGATAAATCTTTTTGCATGGGGGCCAGAAACCCACATTAAAATTGCATTTGAAATTCTAAATACCACAAACTTTTCTCTAATTAAATCATATCAGGCTTTTTTCCTGGCTGGCAATATATTCCCAGATCTTTTTAATCTGTTTAAAGATATTTCAAGATTTAAGAAATCGCTTCCCACTCACTCATGGAATACAGTATCGAGGATCTTTGATGCCGCAACTTTAGACTCAGAAAGGGCTTTTGCTTATGGTTATTCAGCACATCTTGCCGCAGATATAATAGCTCACAATCAATTTGTACCACAACAAACTCTGCTTGTGAGTAAATCAAGGTTTTTGTCCCATTTCATGTTGGAATTAGCCACCGCCACCAATGACAAGAGGTTTAGATATACACTAATAGAACTACTCGAGAAAGCAAATATTTATGGAAATATTTTTTTAAAAACATTTAATATCGATGAAAAATTTTTTAAAAAAGAGATCTTTTTGATAAAGAATGGGATTCGATTGCAGAATTTTGCTAAAATTCCCGAAATAGCCAATTTAATAAAAACATCGAACGATTCTACTTTTCACATTAAATCATCCATTTATGAAGAAAAATCTATTGAAATGGCAAAAAAAACTATAGATTCAGGTTTTTCTGATCTAATTAAATACGACCCCAGCGGTAAAAATAGTATTGCTAAGGCAAGAAATATGAGAAAAGAGCTAATTGCATCTTTTGGTAAAAAAAAGCTAAAAAAGCATCATAAAGAAAATATAAGTTTGACAAACTTCAATCCGGATAAAATAAAATGATATATTTATGGAAATAATCTTACTTGTTGCTATAGGTATTATTGCAGGCTTTTTGGGGGCACTTCTGGGGATAGGTGGTGGTTCCATCATCGTTCCTATACTTGTTACATTTCTACACTATCCGATGCATACTGCTGTGGCAATAGGACTTTTAACAATTGTGGCCACCAGTGTATCTGTTGCCCATGTTAACATCCTTAAGGGATTAGTAAATTTAGAATTAAGTCTTATTTTGGAGTTTCTTACTGTTATCGCTTCAATAGTTGGAGGCTTCATCGGCAACAAACTTGACAACAATACACTGCAAATAATTTTTGGAATCATCTTAAGTATAATATCCCTCATCTATATCAAAGAAAGTATCCGACCAAAAATAGAAAGTAATATAATTAAAGACAAAAATAGCTTTTTTTATGATGAATACTACGATTTTGATCTGAAAAAATATGTAGGTTACTCTCCAATAAATATCATAAAAACCATGATAGTATCAATTATGGCAGGTACCTTCTCCGGAATGCTTGGTATTGGGGGTGGTATCTTAAAAGTCCCCGCAATGAATCTCTTATCAAAGATACCGATAAAAGTAGCCATCGCCACAAGTAACTATATGATAGGTATTACTGCAGCATCCGGCTCTATTCCATATATTATCCACGGCAAGATATCCCCTGCTGCTTCGATCTATATGATTGTGGGTGTTATTTTTGGTTCTAAGGTTGCCCTTATAAAATTTGATAAAATAAAAGATAAAAAGCTGAAAATTTTATTCGGTTTATTTTTAATTTTTGTTTCATTAAATATGCTTTATAAGGGGCTAATGAGATGAAAGGCTATGAATTAAAACAAAAAATTTCAAAGATATATCGTTTTGCCACAAAAATTACCATCTATGCAGCGGTATTGATAACTATTGTATCATTTATATTAGATATCTTTGACATAAAATTAAGCGTTATTACAAAATTAGAATGGATAATCCTATCAATGCTCATTGCCACCCCTTTCTTGGGTATCATTGTGGCTATCTTTTATTATTACACACATAAAAACACCCGCATCTTACTATCAGCCCTGGGGATCATCATTTTTATAACAGCTGTTTTAATAAAGGGCTATATATCATAATCGAATATATAGCCCTTCACTTTCTTTTGGGGTGTTAATCCGCCTGATTTCTTATGTACGTAGGGATGTTTATCTCTTCATCATCATAATCATCGAGTGTTTTAAGACCCAAATCCCTCTTTTTTATCTGCTGAATTTTTTTCACTGTATTATCAATTGCTTGGGCTTTGGGTTGAATGTACTCATTTATATTTACAGCTTTTGCCTCTTTAGCCTTACCCAAACCTGTAGCAACAATGGTAACTTTTATATATCCTTCCATATCAGGATCTATTACAACGCCTTTGTAAATGGCGGCATCTTCACCTGCCGATTCATAAACAATTCCTGCAATATTTGAAACCTCTGTCATAGTGATATCATTTCCACCTGTAATATTAAGCAATATAGCTTCAGCACCTTTGATACTTGAATCCACCAACAATGGGCTGGACAATGCCTTTCTGGCTGCATCCTGATCCCTATTATCTCCGGAAGCAACCCCAATGCCCATAAGAGCCATCCCCTTTGAGGAAAGGATCGTCCTGATATCTGCAAAGTCTACGTTTACGTATCCATTGCTATTTATCGTATCTGATATCCCCTGAACGCCCTGTCTTAATACATCATCCGCTATTCTGAAAGCCTCCTTGAATGGTGTATTTTTGTCAATCACATCCAGAAGCTTATCATTTGGAACCACTATGTAAGTATCCACATGCTCCTTGAGGAATTTCAATCCCTGCTCTGCATATTCCGTTCTTCTTTTCCCTTCCCAATAAAACGGTTTTGATACTACTGCAACCGTAAGAGCGCCAAGATCCTTTGCAATACTTGCAATTACCGGAGCAGCACCTGTTCCGGTACCACCTCCCATACCAGCAGTTATGAAGACAAGATCTGCGCCTCTTAAGGCATCTTCGATAGCCTCCTGCTCTTCTATGGCAGCTTTTCTTCCCACTTCAGGGTTACCACCTGCTCCAAGACCTCTTGTGAGCTTGCTGCCCAATTGAATTTTTATTGGGGCAAGATTAGCTGCAAGAGCCTGAGCATCTGTGTTTGCAGCGATAAACTCAACATTTGTAATACCAGCATTGATCATGTTATTGATGGCGTTTCCACCTGCTCCACCAACGCCAACTACTTTGATAACTGCTCCAGTCATAATTTCATCAAATTCAAACATTTAACACCCCTTATATTTTTTTAAAAAAACTCTTTTATCATACTTTTCATTTTTTCCATAATTTTGTTTAGCTTCGTTTCATCTGTACCTTTAGACATAATTACTTTTGGGTGTCCTTTTTTTGCTGCAATAAGGGCAAGCCCCACAGAGGTGGAATACATAGGGTCATTTATCGTATCCACCAGACCTCTTGTTATCTTGTCAGGTTTTGCTATCCTTACAGGTAAGTTAAATATAGAGTAGGCAAGCTCTTCCAACCCTTCTATATTTGACATACCCCCAGTAAAAACTATCCCTGCACCAATCATATCGTAGAATTTCTTTTTATACAGCTCCCCCAAAAACATCTGTAAAATCTCCTCACATCTTGCATGCAATATCTGTGTCAACACAGTTCGGGAAATCTTTCTCGGTGGTCTACCACCCACCGATGGGACATCGATTGTTTCATCATCAGAAACATACGGCATCCATACACAGCCATAACTCTTTTTAATCTTTTCAGCCTCTACCTCAGGGGCATTTATCCCTATGGCAAGATCGGATGTACAGCTTTGTCCACCTAGCTGTAATACTGCAGTATGGTATACGGTGCCTTTTTTCAAGATTATCATATCTGTGGTTCCCCCACCACCATCAATGAGACAAACACCCAGTTCCTTTTCATCTTCACTTAAGACTGCTTCGGCTGAAGCCAGCTGTTCCAAAACTATATCATCCACTAAAAGCCCTGCCCTTTCGCAACTTTTTATAATATTCTGGGCACTTGAAACCGCACCAGTTATAATATGTACATCCACTTCCAGCCTTACACCACTCATACCCCTCGGATTTCTGATATCACTCTGGCCGTCTAAAGTGTACTGCTGAGGTATTACATGGAGTACTTCACTTCCTATTGGAATATCTACGGCAGAGGCTGATTCAATAACCCTTTCTATATCTTTATCCGTCACTTCACGATTCTTTACAGCAATTATACCTTTGGAATTGAAGCTTTTAATGTGTCCACCAGCGATTCCAACGGTAACATTGTGTATCGACACACCAGCCATCCTTTCAGCATTCGCAATAGCCTCTTTAATGGAATTTACTGTAGCCTCAATATTGATAACCACACCCTTTCGAATCCCAGTGCTGGGGGCTAAGCCAACACCGATAAGCTCCAATTCTTCGTTTTCATTTTTTCTAACAACAGTTGCACAGGTTTTTGTTGTACCAATATCAAGCCCAACGAAAATATTGTCATGCTTCATTTTTAACTCCGTTTATAAATATTTTTCCTGGCACTCTCAAATCTATATAATTTATTTTTTTATATAATGTTGCCAACCCCTCGGCATATCTTAAACTTTTTTTAAACTCATCCATATCGTATGAAACAAGAATCTGATGATCATCTCTATTTATAACAAAATGAGAATTATTGATAACTATACTTGTAAACCTATAATTGAGATATTTTACAATCTCCGCCACAACAAAAAGCTTATCATTATTAAGATTTGTATTATCATATACTTTTACATTCCCACAATCAGTTCCAATAAGATCACCTTCTATAGAATAAAAGTAGCAATTGTTTTTCGATTTAATTTTCATTACAGTTTTTCTCTCATATATATCAATCTCTAATTTATCTGGATATATCTTCTTAATACTTGCTTTTTTTATCCATGGGTCATCCAGTACCCCTTCCAGACCACTGTCTATTTGAAATATATGCTTACCTTTAAAATCCTTCGTCTGGGACATTATTTTTTTTATGTTTGCATTCACAACACCATTTATCTGCACAGTATTAACTGTAAAAAATTTCGATTCTTTAAACAGTTTAATACTATAACAAACTCCAAATATAAATGATAATACAGACAACACAACCATCATCCTCAAAAATATTTTTAATACTTCACTCATATCTATTTTTACCCTTAAGATAGAGCATTTCCACCAGCTCATCATAAGCTATCCCATATTTAGCAGCAGCATTTGGCAGCAGGCTCGTTTCTGTCATTCCTGGTAATGTATTGATCTCCAATACATTTGGAATTTCACCGTCATAAATTATATCAACCCTTGAAGCCCCTTCACAACCAACAACGTCATAAGCATCTTTTGCTACTTTTTTCACCATCTCTTCTTCTTTTGGAGTAAGCCCCGTTTCAAAAAAATATTCTGTCATCCCCTTGGTATATTTCGATGTATAGTCGTAAAATCCTTTTTTAGGTCTTATCCATATAATCGGTAATACTAAGTCATCTATGATTGAGATGGTGAGCTCTTTCCCTTTTACAAATCTTTCTACTATTATTTTGTTGTCGTACTTTTTTGCATCATCTATAGCCTGCAAAAACTCTTTATCTTCATACACTATCGTTACCCCTATGGTGGAGCCTTCTCTGGCAGGTTTGACAACACAGGGATAAAAAGGTGAAGACTGTTCATTTTTATATACAAAATAATCAGCCGTTGGTATGTTTGCCGATTTAAGTATCTTTTTGGTAATTACTTTATCAAAAGATATGGCACTTGCAGTTACTCCAGGACCATTATAGGGGATTCTCATATATTCAAGTAAACCCTGAACTGTTCCATCTTCTCCATATCGACCATGTAGGGCTATATAGCAAAAATCTGGCTTATGCTTGATCAATTTTTCAGGTAATGACCAATCGGCATCAAGCAAAAAGCTATTCTTAAACCCTTTCCTTAACAGGGCATTATATATCCCATTACCTGTTTTTATGGATACATCCCTTTCACTTGACAATCCGCCGTAGAGAACAGCTATTTTATCACTAAGCATATTTTTTCTCCAGATAATCTGCTATCTCTCTGGAAAGATTTGTAATATTTCCAGCCCCAAGCGTCAGAAAAATCGTTTTTCTTTCAAGTTTGTCATCCACAAAACTTAAAAAATCATCCGGTTTATTTATATGATATACGCTTTTAAATCCTCTTTTTCTAATTTCCCCCACCAAAGCATCCGACGTTACTCCGTCTATTGGTTTCTCACTCGCCGCATAGATATCTGTGATAAAAAGCTCATCCGCATCAAAAAATGCTTTCGAAAATTCATTCATCAAAAGCTTTGTTCTGCTGTAGCGATGGGGCTGAAAAATCACTATTAACTTATAATCGTCGTATGCATCCCTTATTGCTTTTAATGTGGCAATAATCTCAGTTGGATGGTGACCATAATCGTCTATCACCTTTATCTCATCTTTATCATACCTGATGGTGAGTCTCCTCTGGACACCACTAAAATCCTCTAATCCTTTTTTGATATCTTCGTAAGGGATGTCAAATTCAAGACCAGCTCCTATAGCCCCAAGCGCATTTAGCACATTATGCTCCCCAGGTACCGAAAGTTTTATTCTACCCCAGGGCTTACCATGAACAGAAACATTGAAACTACTTCCAAACCCTTCCAGTTTAATATCCGTTCCCCTTATATCAGCCCTTGCACTAAACCCATAAGTAACAAATTTTTTCTTTAAAAGGGGAATTATATCTGCAACGTTTGGATCATCCAGACAGATAATATTTGCACCATAAAAAGGCACCTTATTCGCAAATTCCGCAAATGATTGCTTCACATCGTCAAAATCTTTATAACTTTCCATATGTTCAAAATCGATATTAGTGATAACACTAACAGTAGGATAGAGCATCAGAAAAGATCTATCGCTCTCGTCAGCTTCCGCCACCATAATATCACTTTTTCCAACAATCGCATTATTTTCATTCCTATTTAACCTACCGCCGATAACCACCGTTGGATTGAGTCCACCAGCGTTAAAAATCTCAGCTATCATTGAAGATGTAGTAGTTTTGCCATGACTTCCGGCAACAACCACAGAATATTTCATCCTCATTAGCTCCGCCAGCATCTCACCTCTCTGTATAACAGGGATGTAATTCTCTAAGGCATACTTCAATTCTGGATTGTCCTGTTTTACCGCTGAGGAGTAAACCACAAGATCCACATCTTTTACATTCTCTTCGGAATGTCCTAAAAATATCTTTATACCAAGGGATTTAAGACGCTGAACATTTGCATTCTCAGATATATCCGAACCAGTTATTTTATATTCGAGATTATGCAATATCTCCGCTATACCGCTCATACCGATACCACCAATCCCTACGAAATGAATCTTTTTAAATTTTCTAAACATATTCCATCTCCATTTCTCTTAAAATTAACTCAGCACTGTCAACATATGTAATCTTCTCTATACTTTCTCTATATTTGTCAAAATTTTCATAGTAGTCATTTACAGCCTTAATAAAAATCTCTTTTTTTGCATCCTTTTCCTCTATAACCACCCCAACCCCCTTTGCTTCGGCAAAAAGTGCGTTGTAGTACTGATGGTTATCGGTGGCATCCGGAAAGGGCACAAAAATTCCAAAACGCCTGGAATAGATTATCTCAAAAACAGAGCCAGAACCAGCCCTTGACAGCACCAAATCCGCCCAATTATAAGCAGATGCTATATCATCTATATATCTCACAATATTTAATCTGTTTGTATCTATACCACTATTTTTATAAGCTTCAATTACTTCATCATATAATCTTTCCCCCGTTTGATGCATAATATCAAATCCATTTGATATAAGCTCCTCTGCAGCGGATATGATAAGATTATTCAAAAATCTACTCCCCTGACTACCCCCCACAACCAGGATATTCTTTTCAGGTGATATTTTAGATTTCGATAAAGCAAAAACAGATCTAACCGGATTACCCACCACAATGCTATTTTCAGGTGCCCTGAGAGTCTTTTCAAAGCTAGTAAAAACCTTTTTCGCTCTCTTAGCAAAAAAACGATTGCTCAAACCCATTACCGAATTTTGTTCGTGAATATATATCTCCGCCGATTTCATCATACCTGCCATTCCAGCGCTGAAAGAGGCAAAACCTCCCAGCAGCAGGACCTTATCACTTTTATCAACGTTATTCATAGCAATCTTTATATTTTCAATTATCTTTCCTACACTTTTAATCCTTCTACCAAAAGATACCCCCTTTAAAGGTGTCTCTTCCTGCTCTATAAATTTATAACCCAATGGAGTAAGTATCTTTTTTTCTATCCCTCTGTTTGAAACCATAAATAGCAGTTCTATCCCCTTATCTTTTAATTTCTCCGCAATTGCTATTCCGGGATAAAGGTGTCCACCTGTTCCACCACCAGCTATAACTATCTTCATTTCGTCTCCTCAGCACTTCTCATCAGAATCCCCACAATGAACATCTGAGCTATCAATGCACTTCCACCATAGCTAACAAAAGGTAATGTTATCCCTTTGGTGGGGAGAATCCCAACGGTAACACCAATATGTATAAAAGATTGTATCAATATCATAAATCCAAAACCCAGTGTTAAAAATCTTTTATATTTATCGTAATGTCTCATAGCAATTCTATATGTAAGTATAAACAGATATAAAATAAGAATTATAAAAAATAACGATCCAATAAACCCTAGCTCTTCACTTATAATGGCAAAAACGAAATCTGTGTGGGCTTCAGGTAAAAAAAACAGTTTCTGTGAACTATTACCAAGTCCTTTGCCAGTCACTCCACCACTTCCTATCGCCACAAGGGACTGAATAAGCTGATATCCAAATGTGTTTTTATACTCCCATGGATTCAGGAAACTCACCAGTCTTGCTTTTCTGTATCCTGCCATAAGAATAAACGTTAATGCCACAGGTATCACTATCAAAACACCCACAATCATATATTTCTTATCCATGCCACCTATGAATAGAAGTATGAAGCTAACTGTAATAATCAAAATAGTTGTTCCAAAATCAGGCTCTAATAGTATTAATGAAATCATTACTCCAAGCATCACTGAGGCAGGAAATATACCTTTACTGAATAGTTGAATTTTGTCCTCTTTTTTATCAAGATAATGGGCAAAATATATTACCATAACAATTTTAGCCAGTTCAGATGGTTGAAAACTGAATATTGGGAAAGGGATCCACCTATTTGCCCCATTTACCGGCTTAAAGAAAAATACTAAAACAAGTAATATCAATGTAAGTAAATATAAAAATGGAATCCAGCTTCTATACCTATCAAGTGGTATTCTATAACCTATGTACATAATAAAGATACCTACCATAGCAGATGTTAACTGTTTGAAAAGAAAGAAATACTCCATTTTGCCTATACGGTTCGCCTGGAGTGCACCTATAGAATAGATATAAACAAAACCTAAAACTATAAGTGCAAATGACACAAAAATAATTTGAATCCTTTCATCCCGAAAAGTCAACATCCATTCACCTTTAGATTGTTAACATAATTTTTAAAAAATCTCCCTCTTTCTTCAAAGTTGTTAAATTCATCGAAACTTGCACAGGCAGGAGAAAATAGTACCGTTCCCTCTTTTGTTTCTCTGTAAGCGAGGGATATTGCATCTTTAAGCAGGTCAACCCTGACAATTTCCACCTTTATAATATCTTTGAGAGCATTATAGATTTTCTCTCCGGCGGCACCACAACAGATAACCAGTTTGGCTTTTCTGTTTATTTCATCAGCAAGAGCTGTAAAATCACCATCTTTGTCTTTTCCCCCAAGGATAAGGGTGGTGGGATAAGATGAGCTTTTTAGTGCAGTCAAAGTGGAATCCACGTTTGTCCCCTTTGAATCATTTATATACCTTACACCATTTATCTCTGTCACAAATTCACATCTATGCTCAAGCGGAGTAAGATTCTCCACAAGTTTTGTCACATCTCCTTTTAGTCTAAATATCTGATCTGTAAGTAAAAGTGCAAAACTCAGATTTACGATATTATGAAATCCAAATAACTTATATCTATCTATATCAACATGAAAATCTTCAAATTTAAGTAGATTCCCATTGAGTAAAGGATAGTTTTTTAGCTTGCCATCAACATATTTGACACTCTCATATTTCATAAAAATTCCATTCCAGTCCCCTTTCTCAAGAAAACTTACCCCTTCTGTAAACTCCACAATTCTGCTTTTGGACAAAATGTATCTATCCATAGATTTGTATCTATCAAGATGATCAGGAGTAATATTGGTAATTGCAGATGTATCAAATCTAAATTTTTTAAGTAAATCCAGTTGAAATGAGCTTACCTCCACAACGTAAACATCTGGATTTTTTGAAAGGTAGGTATCCCCCACCGTAACGCCTATATTCCCACAAAACTCTGCATTTACACCGATATTTTTCAATATCTGTGAGGTTAAAAATGTTACAGTGGATTTACCATTAGTCCCTGTAATACCTATTATTTTTCTATCCTTTATAAATTCAAAAGCAATCTCAAGTTCACTCGTTATCCTCTCTATAGGTATCTCCAGATTTGTCAAATCTATCCCCGGACTTACCACTACGGTATCGAATTCTGCATAATTAAAATCTTTTATCCCTTCAAAGCCATCCATCTTATCATCAAATATTTCTATTGCTTGTACGCCCTTAATTTCCAACAATCTTTTGGCGGTTTGTCCGCTTTTTCCATATCCTAATATTGCTACTTTCATTTTTACCTCAGCTTCAATGTACTCAGCGCTAAAAGTGCCAGAATAAATGAGATAATCCAGAATCTTACTATAATCTTTGGCTCACTCCAGCCTTTCAACTCAAAATGGTGGTGTATTGGTGCCATCCTGAAAAGCCTCTTCCCTTTTGTCACTTTGAAAAAACCCACCTGAAGTATTACAGAGATTGTTTCGAGTACAAATACCCCCCCCACAATCGCTAAAACGATCTCCTGTTTAACGATTACAGCCACTGTTCCCAACGTTGCCCCCAGAGGGAGACTGCCCACATCCCCCATAAAAAGTGATGCGGGATATGCATTAAACCACAAAAATCCAAGACCTGATCCAACCATCGCACCGCAGAATACAGAGATTTCACCTGCCCCCTTCACATTTAAAATCTGCAAATAGTTTGCAATTTTTGCATGTCCGGATACATAGGCAAATATGATAAATGTCCCAAACGCTATCACAGTTGGCATAATGGCAAGTCCATCCAGACCATCCGTCAAATTTACCGCATTGGATGTCCCCACAATTATAAATACCCCAAGGATTATGTAAAAATACCCTAAATCGACCACGAGATTTTTGAAAAATGGCAGTGCTAATTTGCTTGATACATTTGAGCTATCAACATAATTTATCAATAATACTGTTATCGTCCCCACAACTAATTGTCCATAAAACTTTGCCTTAGGATGCAATCCTTCTGGGTTCTTTTTGATCGTCTTTATATAGTCGTCCATGAAACCCAAAATACCGGTACCAACCATTACAAATATTATTATCCATATATAGCTATTTGTAATATCCGCCCACAACAGCGTTGATATAAGAGCGCTCATAAGTATCCCCAGCCCCCCCATTGTTGGTGTCCCCTCTTTTTCTTTGTGTCTTTCTGGCTCATACCCTTTTGTCTTCTGGGAAAGCTGAAGCTGTTTGAGTAATTTTATTAAAAGAGGTGTGATAAAAAGACTTATTATAAGAGCGGTAATTATAGCATAGGCAGTACGAAAAGTGATATATTTGAAAACATTGAATAAGCTAAAATACTTACTCAGAGGGTACAATAAATTATATAGCATTGTCTTCTCCTTTTTTCAGATACTCCACCAGTTCCTCGAATCTTTTACTACGGGAAGCTTTGACTAAATAGACCCCATCACCTTTTAAGATACCAGCATTGATAAGATCCGACTTATCCTTAAAGTAAGACACATTTTCAAGCGAATTAAAATCTTCAAAACTTTCCCCCACAAGGTAGAAATGAATATCCTTTCTTTTTTCCACTTCTTTTTTCAATCTGGGATATAGTTTCTCCTCAAATCCATCAATCTCAGCCATCTCCCCTAAAATTGCGATTTTTTTAGTTGCATCAATTCTACTTAGATTCTCCACCGCACTTAAAACCGCCTCGAAACCAGCATTATAAGTGTCATTTATGATAATTTTATTATTAGTCCTTATGATCTCCCCTCTACCTTCCACAGGGACAAACTTATCCAATCCTCTGTATATCTCTTCGTAGTGGAATTGGTTTTCAAAGGCTATGGCTATTGCGGGTAATGCGTTTATTGCAAAATGTGAAAATGGATGATTGATCTTAAAACAATATTTAAAATTGTTAAAATTGACGATAAAATTTACCTCTTTTTCCACATTCAACTCTTCGATGTATATATCGGAATCTTTTGAAAATCCAAATTTCTTTATGACAATCCCTTCAGGAAACTTATAATCTGAAGTATCCACCCCATCATTTATCCACAATACACCACCTTTTTTAACCCCTTCAGAGATCGAAAGCTTCTCTTTTGTTATCTCTTTAATACTTCCAAACCTTCCTATGTGGGAATGCCCCACACCGGTAACTATCCCCACATCGGGCTTTAGAAATTCTGCTAAACTCTTAATCTCACCAGGGTTATTTGTACCTATTTCGAAAATTGCATATTGAGCATCCAGATCCATATTGGAAGTAACTATGGATACGCCCAATTCGTTATTGAAATTTTTAAAAGCTTCATAAATCTTTAATTTTTGGGATAAAACAAGAGACAAAATAGCCTTGGTGGAGGTTTTCCCCACGCTACCTGTAATTACGATCTTTTTACCTTTATATTGATTGAGATTCCATCGTCCCAATTCTTTCATGGCGGATAAAGTATCTTTCACAAGCACTATAGGTTTGTTTATATCATAATAGTTTCCATCGGTAATCACACAGCAAACAGCACCTTTTGAAAGAGCCTGATCGATGTATAAATGTCCATCCGTCTTTGCACCTTTGAAAGCAAAAAATATACTACCTTCTTTCACATCTCTACTATCTATAGTAATACTGTTGTAGTCTATGTATTCAACATTGGATTTTACTACATCTTTAAAAAGCTCTATAATACTAAATCTTTTCAAAGGTAACCCCCAGATTTTTTGCAACCTCTTCCCTGTCGTCAAAATGATATTTAGTTTTACCAATTATCTGGTAGTCCTCATGCCCTTTGCCAGCTATCAAAACAATATCCCCGGCTTTTGCTTCATCACAGGCTTTTTTGATGGCTATTCTCCTGTCTGGCTCCACTAACACTTTACTCCTGTCTTCAAAACCTGTTAATATCTCATCTATAATGGCATTTGGGTCTTCAGTTCTGGGGTTATCACTTGTCACAATCACAATATCTGAATAA
>PNIN01000054.1 GCA_002878065.1 Calditerrivibrio nitroreducens | reverse complement strand
TGCTTTTCATTTTACCTGTGCCTTGCCAATGCCTTGATATACAACATTAGCATTTAGATAATACATTTTGCTCATATCTGCTTTGCAATCCTCTTTTAATCCTGACCACATTTCACCAGCTCTAGCTCCGGTAGCACATACAAATACTACAAACTTGTCTTTAGGTATCCTTGAAAGCACAGATTCACATCCTTTTTCTTTGTATATATCATTAATATAAATGTGCTGTGCCCCTTCAAAATGCCCTGCTGCAAACTCAAATGGGGTTCTCACATCGATAATTTGAACATTAGAAGGTTTCTTTGCCTGTATCTCATTGACAAAAAACTGTTTGTCAATCTCCCCTTCCTCTTTACCCTGTTTGATCTGATCAACTACATACTGCTTAACCTCTGGTTTTACAACTTGTGAAGCCTGTTGTGCTTTTTCTGCTGCACAACCTGCAAAAAATAGACTTGAAACAAATATAGCAAGCAATAATCTTTTCATATATCCTCCTAATCTTTAAAGATTACCATTAAACACAAATGTCATCTTATAGCCAGCATTGAAAATCTTTTCTGCCGCAGCGTAGTTCTCCTTTGGATTGCTTGAACCTGTAACCACTATATTCTTCCCCTTGTCCACCCCTTCGGAAAGAAACTTATCCACTTCAGTGCTCTTTACAAGCACAGCACCATCTGCTAAATATTTCTTAGCCCCTTTTTCGGTAACCTCTTGATAAAAAGCACCTTCAACCCATACAGGACCTTTTACAAAAGCTTTAAGGTTAGTATACCCTTTAGCCTTAAACTGTTTGAGATCGTTTAAGCTCATAGGGCATGGTCTTCCAACACCAGCTATAATCTCTACATCCATAGGATAACCCAACTTCTGGAATTCAGGAAATAACCTATCAAACTTAGCATCATAAATATTGATAGCTGTTGGGATATGCCCCATATCGTAGTTTCTAGCTGGCCTTGCATCCACAAAAACAATAGTTTTTTTCCCTTCAATTGCATCAGGCAATTTCGATTTTGCATAGGCAAAGTCGACAGGTGTTAGATTGTTTGCTGCACATTCATTTAATATGACCTGTGCTGGTGGAAGAGCAATAGATGGCCCCTCTGCAAATAGAGGAAGCGCAAAGAACGAAAAGAGTAAAATAGTAACAAATTTTTTAAACATAAAGCCTCCTTTTATTTGTTAGTGAATAAATATTCACACATCTAAATCATAATAGTAAAAAAATAGAATGTCAATAAAAATGTGATTATTTTTTCACATTACTAAAAACCATAAAAACAGTTGCTTTTATCCCTATTTCGGATATAATGTGAAAAAAATTTCACTGGAGACTATAGATGAAAAAATTTTTTTACTTTATCTTCACTTTATTATCTGTAACAAATCTTTTTGCTGCTGATTGTTCAATAATTGTCATCTCTATAGATGCACTTCATCCAGATGCCATAAATATAGTAAAACCAGAAAATATCGGCAAAGTGATGAGTGCTGGTGTCTACAACCTAAATGGGAAGAGTGTAAACCCACCTAAGACACTTATATCTCACACAGCAATGGTAACTGGCAAAACACCCGAAGAAAGTGGTTACATATCAAATAGTTGGGAAAAGGGGAGACCATTTTTCATGATGCAAAAAGAGCAGGACTTAAAACATACTTCATATATTCCAAAAATAAACTCGGATTTCTGGAAAATAGCGCGATTGATAAGACGATTTATGGCAAAGATGACTCAATCCTTATAGCGGAAAAGATAGTCAAAGAGGAAACAGAGCCTTACTTTATCTTTCTACATATCAGCGGTCTCGACGAAGTAGGGCCAAAATATGGCTGGCTTTCAAAAGAGTATCTTGAAGAGTTTCAGCTTATCGATAGCGATCTACAAAATATTTTAGAACATTTTATAGCTATGAAAAGTAGCACTATCATTATTACAAGCGACCATGCAGGTCATGATAAAGAGCACGGCACCAACCATCCTGATGATTACAAACTACCTTTGATCATCTTTTCTAAAGATATAAAATTCGATGATATTTCAAGCAGCTCGTATTACTCTTTTCAGCTTAGATCTCTGATCAATAGAGCCCTAAAGTGTCGACAGAATTAAAACAGCTTTGTTTTAACTTTTAAATGTTTTTGATTTTTTAAAAACATGCTATAATAAGGATCGATGAAGCTTTCTATGTACTAAAAGAGACAAACCCTTTTTCTGCAGGTTGCGGTAGATTTTGCGATCATCCTTGTGAAACAGCCTGCAATAGAGCCAAATTCGATGAACCTGTGGATATAAAAGCATTGGAAAGGTTTGTGTCTGATTGGGGTTATAGTAAGAATTTAAAGCCTACCAAAAAATCCCACGATAAGAACAAGTTAATTTCTATTATTGGAGCTGGTCCCGCAGGACTATCATCTGCATATTTCCTTGCTACATATAGATTTAAGGTTGTTGTATATGAAAGACACAGCACACCTGGGGGCTACTTGTGGAAGGGATCCCTGCCTATAGATACCCTAAAGAGGTGTTTGAAAAAGAGCTGAGATATATTAAAGATACTGGGGTTGAAATCCTTTTAAATCAAAATGTAGATAAGGATAAATTCATTAATATAGTTGAAGAGTCTGATGCTGTAATAGTTGCAACCGGCGCACAATCTCCAGGGGAAATAGGGA
>PNIN01000013.1 GCA_002878065.1 Calditerrivibrio nitroreducens | reverse complement strand
CGTTTGAGGGTGCCCCGCCCGATGCCTACGGGTAGGCAGCAGGATTTAGTCAGCAATGACTAAACAAGATAAATAACTGCACTCGACAGAATCCGGCTTATTTCCACCTGCTGATACTATTCTTGATATGTCAATCATTTATTTTTTTTATAAAAAAGTTGAATAATCTTTTTCTGTTGCTATAATTTATTGTCGGAAATAATTGATGAGTCTCTTACAATAACACACAATAAAACAAAACATGTTGCCCAGGTTGAGAAAGATATCAATGAGGATGTGGAGGTAGTGTGCAGTAAGACAGAGATCGTTCAGGTTTTGATAAATTTAATTGTTAATGCTGCCCATGCTCTTGAAGAGGTCGAAACAGAACATAAGAGGATAATAGCCAGAGGTTATACGGATGGTCAGTATGCTGTTATTGAAGTGGAAGATAATGGACCAGGCATACCAAAACATATAATGAACTCGATTTCATTATCGTGGATTATATCTTAAAGGATGGCAACGGTCTTGAACTTTTTGAAAAAGCAAGAGAAAAATTTTTGAAACTGAAAACGATAGTAATAAGTGGCCAGGCTGATAGTAATTTGAAGCAACACCCTGAATTTAATAAAGGATTTCTTTTTTTAAGAAAGCCATTTAAAGGATCCACTCTGATAAATTTGATGAAGTTTTTTCTTGAATCTTATAAGGTATAGTTTTTTCATTTTCATGTAAGAATTTATGCTAACAGTCCTTTAGTTTAGCTGAGCTTAAAGATAGCAAATCCTACATCCTGAATGTAAAGAAGTATATCTATGATAAAAAACAGGATTGTAGGACTTTCACCCTTCATAATTAAAAAAAGATGGTTACGTTAGTTCGATGAATGTTGCAATCTGTATTTTTTATGGTATAATCTAAAATATTAAAAATATTGGTGTGAGTTCATCTATGGATAAGCGGTTACTTAAAGAGTATCTTTTTTTGGCTATAGAATATACAAGCGATTGGGTTATCCTTACTGATATCGATGGCGTCATTATGTATGCAAACAATGCTGTAGAGGTGATAAGCGGTTATAAAAAAGAGGAGATACTAGGTCAAAAACCATCTATTTTCAAGTCAGGTCTCCATACACGTGCGGATTACGAAAAACTATGGAATACAATACTGAGTGGTCAGGTGTACAAAAAGGCTCTGATAAATAAGAAAAAAGATGGGACTTTTTTCCAGATTTTGCATACTATTTTACCGATCAAACAGGATGGTAAGGTAGTAAAGTTTTTATCCATAGCAAAAGATATCTCAAGAGAGATGGAGCTTTTGGATGAGATAAAAAAGTTTAAGTATCAGGATACTTCCACATCGTTGCTGAATAGGGCGGGCTTTATTTACGAAATTAATAGGAGCATTAAAGATTATAAAAATATCGAAATTGGTATGGCAATAATAGTTATCGATATTGTGAATTTCTCACATTTTAATGAGGTATACGGCATCAGTGTTTGTAATGATCTCCTGAAGCTCTTTGGCAAAAGATTAGCGGATAGATTTGGTGGAGATTCTATAGTGGCCAGAATAGGTGGGGATGTATTTGCTATTTTTAATATTTTTCTTAATATCAATGAACTGAAGAACATGATAACTGAAATAATTCATGTTTGTAAATCCCCTTTTAGTATAGAAAATGTCAATGAAATTGTATTTGACATCAAGATTGGGGTAAAGGTTTTGCAGCAATCGGATATCTCCGTTGAAGATAGCTTGCATAAAGCCGAGCTGGCACTTAATCTTGCTAAAAAGAATCCTAATTCTATTTTTAGATTTTATAACGATAATATCAATAAAGAGGTAACCGATTTTGTTAATACCTACTATCTGGTAAAAGAAGCTATAGACAATAGGTGGTTCGTTTTTTATTTTCAGCCAATTTATGATACAAATAGTTTAAAAATAGTTTCGCTGGAGGTTCTTGTTAGGATAAAACACCCAACAATGGGGCTAATATATCCTGATAAGTATATCAATTTTTTGGAAAATAGCAGTTTTTTAGCCGATTTTGAGCGTATATTATTCGAAAAGGCTTTAAACTATATGGGCCGTATTTCAGATGAAACTGGTGGAAATCTAAATATTTCTATCAACATAAGTGTAAACTCATTTAGAAATGGTAGTATAATTGATCTGTGTGAAAAGGTTTCTGAAGAGTTGAGAAGATTTATAAGTATTGAGATAACAGAAAGAGTCTTCGCAGAAAGAGTTGATAAAATTATAAGTATTCTAAATAAGTTAAAAGAGCTGGGATTTGTTCTCGAAATAGATGATTTTGGTACTGGCTATTCTTCCCTTAGTTACATAGATAAGATGCAAGTGGATTTTTTGAAAATTGATATGTCTTTTGTTTGGAGAATGATTGAGTGTAAAAAAACATATGCCATAGTTAAGTCGATCATAGAGCTTGCAAAGGGTGTCGGAATGAAAACGATTGCCGAAGGGGTGGAGACAAAAGAACAATACGATATGTTAAAATCTCTTGGATCTGATTTTGTTCAGGGGTATTATTTTAGCAAACCTTTACCTTTTGATGATATACTTTTAAAATTAAAGTCTAATAAATAAAGGATTTTTTTAGTGTAAGATGACTTAAAATTTCAGGGTGCTGTGTCTTAAATATTTTTCGACACGGCACCGTTGTTGTTAGTTTAGATTAGTTTTCCTCTACTGTAAACTCCTGAGTATCAAACCAGAAGCCATCTCTACTCATAAAATCTATTTCTGCTTTTATAATCTCGAAATGCTTTTTTTCAACCTCTGCCAGTTTATTGAAGAAATCTTTTACCTTTGGGTCTGTGGC
>PNIN01000073.1 GCA_002878065.1 Calditerrivibrio nitroreducens | reverse complement strand
CCCGAGACGGACTCGAACCGCCAACCTAGTGGTTAACAGCCACCCGCTCTGCCGATTGAGCTATCGGGGATCATCGACTGCGGATGTGCCTTATAACAATTTTTTTATAGTATGTCAAGAAAAAAAATTAAAAAAGTAGTGGAACGAATCAGCTTGAGTGAAATAGTTGTTATTTATTAGTTTGTTAGATGTAATATAATGGCACACATTCCGTCATCTTATTAAAGTGATTAAAAATTGGGTAATACCAGAAAAATGAAAATATTGCTATTTGAGCAAATTATGCTATAATACTTGGGAAAATGATTTCTTGAGGTTTTGAATGCTTATAGATCTCATATTAAAGTCTGGTAAAAGCGCCATTGATCTATGCCTTTATGTCCTGCTACCTGTTATGGTGGTGATGATGTCTTTTATGCATCTGATGGAGGAAAAGAGGGTCCTAAGTTTTATTTCAAGATTTTTTTATCCCATTTTAAAACTATTTGGTTTGCCTGGTCTTGGGATATTTGCAGCTTTGCAGATACTTCTTGTAAGTTTTGCTGCTCCTATTGCTACCCTTACTATAATGGAAAAGGAGAAGATATCCGAAAGGGAGATCGCTTCATCTCTTGCCATGATCTTTACCATGTCCCAAGCAAATGCTGTCTTTCCATTGATAGTTTATGGTTTGAACTTCAAGATTATCTTTATTACCTCTATCATCGGTGGCATTCTTGCATCATCCATTACCTTTTATATTTTTGGCAAACACCTCAGTTACGATAATATTCCACATAGAGAGGTTTTGGAGAAAAGATCTGATAAGTCTGTATTATCTATTTTGTTGGAAGGTGGGAATGAGGCGGTTAATCTGATTATTAGATCTATACCTCTTATACTGCTTGCTATATTTGTGGTGAATGTTCTAAAATCGATAAACTTTATCTTATTCTTGGAGGATATATTTAAACCTTTCATAACAATTTTTGGGGTAAACCCTTCTGTTACTTTGCCTATTGTAACCAAATTTTTAGCTGGTGGTACAGCCATGATGGCGGTGACTATTGATCTAATCAAATCCGGGATTATGACTGCAAAGGATTTAAATCTAATAGCTGGTTTTATAATAAACCCTTTTGATATTGTGGGTGTTATGGTACTCTGTTCTGCAGGTGATACCACCAAAAAGGTTTTAAAGCAAGCTGCTTTGGGTGCTACGGTTGGGATTATATTTAAAGGTGTCCTTCATTATCTACTCTGTTCTTTGATATAGTGTTTAGATGGTATTAGGTTAAATAATATTTGACATTTTACCGAAATCTTGTTAAAGGATATTAAATTTTTTTAAGTGGGGTTGTGTTATGATATGGAACGAAGAATTCGAAACTCTTCCAAGGGAGGCTTTAGAAGCTCTTCAATTTAAAAGGCTAAAAACTACACTTGAAAGGGTATATGCTACAGTTCCTTTTTACAAGAAAAAATTTGATGAGGTGGGGTTTCATCCGGATAAATTAAAACAGCTGTCTGATTTAAAGTATGTTCCTTTTACCACTAAACAGGATCTCAGGGATAATTACCCTTTTGGTTTGTTTGCCGTTCCAAGGGATCAGGTGGTTAGGGTTCATGCTTCAAGTGGTACGACGGGAAAGCCAACCGTTGTTGGGTATACCAGAAGGGATATCTCCACATGGGCGGAGCTTATGGCACGTACCTTTACTGCTGCAGGTGTTAAAAAAGGTGATATACTTCAAAATGCCTATGGATATGGACTATTTACCGGTGGTCTTGGAGCCCATTATGGTGCTGAGATGATTGGGGCTACAGTAATTCCTATATCTGGGGGTAATTCTAAGAGACAGGTAATGCTGATGAAAGATTTTGGATCGAATGCAATTTCGTGTACTCCCTCATATGCACTTAGTTTGTATGAAGCTGCTCTTGAAGAAGGAATAAATGTAAAGGAGCTTCCTTTGAGGGTTGGTATATTTGGTGCAGAGCCATGGACAAACGAAATGAGAAGGGAGATTGAGGAGAAATGGGGAATAGATGCCATAGATATTTATGGTTTGAGTGAAGTTATTGGGCCGGGTGTTTCGTTTGAGTGTATAGAAGCCAAATCTGGTTTGCATATAAATGAAGATCACTTTCTGGTGGAGGTTATAGATCCTGACACAGGTGAACCTTTACCCTATGGTGAAAAAGGGGAGATAGTTTTTACCAGTCTCACCAAAGAGGCTTTACCTGTCATTAGATATAGGACAAGAGATATATCAAGGATCATAAAGGAGCCATGTATCTGCGGTAGAACATTTGTCAGGATGGAAAAGGTTACCGGTAGAACAGATGACATGCTCATAATTAGAGGTGTAAACCTATTTCCATCCCAGATAGAATCTATCCTTATTGAAACCAAGGGGGTTTTGCCGCATTATCAAATTATTGTGGATAGAGTTAATAATCTTGATCAGCTGGAGGTTTTAGTCGAGGTGAGTGAGGAGTTTTTCTCTGATGAAATAAAAGTACTCCAAAATCTTGAACATACTATTGAGAAAAATATTAAAGACCTGATCGGCATTACCTGTAAGGTAAGACTCGTGGAGCCAAAAACTTTAGAAAGAAGCGAAGGGAAAGCTAAAAGAGTAATTGATAAAAGAAAACTATAATAGGGGGTATATATGAAGATTACTCAGATCTCTGTTTTTATCGAAAACAAATCGGGTAGGTTGTTTGAGATTTGTGATCTTTTGGGTAAAAATAATCTTAATATTAGAGCACTGTCTTTGGCAGATACATCAGATTTTGGAATTTTAAGATTGATAGTGAATGATCCTGAAAAAGCTTTTACCCTTTTAAAACAGAAGGGCTTTACGGTGGGGAAAACGGAGGTTATAGCCGTTGAAGTTCCTGATGTGCCTGGTGGCCTTGCTTCTGTATTGAATGTGTTGAGCGCCAATGATGTAAATGTTGAATATATGTACGCATTTGTGGAGAAAAGCTCAGATTTTGCTGTGATGATTTTTCGCTTTGATGAGGTTGATAGAGCTCTTGATGCTCTGGAGAAGAATGGAATTAAAACCATTGAGGGTGTTAGAATATATGGTATATAGAGGTGAATTATGAAAAAATTTTTTACAATTGCTTTTCTGCTTTGTGCTAGTTATCTTTTTGCTGAGATTAAGGTTGGTGCACTCCTAGCTTTGACAGGTCCGGCATCTATCCTTGGCCTGCCGGAGAAACAGACACTTGAGATGATGGTGGAAGAAATTAATAAAAATGGGGGGATAAATGGTCATAAGATCAACCTTATAGTCTATGATACCCAAAGTATTGATGATGAGGCAAGAAAGAAATTTATAAGGCTTGTTCAGAAGGATGAGGTGAAGATAGTTTTGGGACCGACCACGTCAGGGGAGAGCTTAGCCATAAAAGATCTTGCTTTGCAATATAAGATACCTGTCATTAGTATGGCCTCAAGTGATAGAATAGTTAACCCTATTAACAAGTATGTTTTTAAAGTAGCCCCTTCAGATGATCATGCGGTTCAGACTATTTATTCATATCTCTCAGCAAATAAAAAGGTGAAGGTGGCACTTTTAACGGTTCAAAATGGTTATGGTGATTCCGGAAGAGCATCTCTACTTAAAGAAGCTAAGAATTTTGGTATAGAGATTGTGGCTGATGAAAAATATCTTGATACAGATAAAGATATGACATCTCACCTTTCAAAAATAGCTGCCAAAAAGCCTGATGCTGTAATCTGCTGGGGGGTGGGACCTGCTCCTGCAATTATTGCAAAGAATTTCATGCAGCTAAAGTTAAATGCTCAATTAGTAATGAGCCATGGTGTTGCATCAGCTAAGTTTATAGAATTGGCTAAGGATGCTGCAAACGGTATTATACTACCTGCCGGAAGGATGATCGTGGCGGATCAACTACCAGCAAACGATAAATACAAAGCAATTTTGTTGCCATATATCAAAGATTATGAAGGCAGATATAAAACCCCTGTTTCTACATTTGGGGGTCATGCTTATGATGCCATCCAGATAGTTCAACAATCTATAAAGATGGGGGGGGATGATTTAGCCTCAAATATCGAAAAGATAAGGGGTTATGTTGGGACTTATGGTACATTCAATTTTTCTGAAACAGATCATAATGGTCTTTCAAAGGATGCATTTGTTATGGTAAAAATTGACAATATGAAGTGGAAACTTTTAAAATAATTTTGTGATGGGGTAAATTGTGATGAGAAGGATGAGCTTTAGCTTTTTAATGGTATTAGTTTTTACAACAGTGGCATTGGCTGATATTAAACTTGGTGCTATTTTTTCAATTACTGGACCGGCCTCTTACCTTGGTTTACCAGAAAAACAGACATTAGAAATGCTTGTGGAAGAGTTGAACAAGAAAAATGGTATAAATGGTGAGAAGATAGATCTCATTATCTATGATGATAAAGGGGAAGATGCCGAAGCAAGGAAAAAGTTTTTAAGATTGGTACAGAATGATAAAGTCATTGCTGTGATAGGTCCATCGAGGACCGGGACATCTCTGGCCATAAAAGAGCTTGCACAGGAAATGGGTATCCCTTTAATTTCTGTAGCTGCGAGCAAAACAATTGTATATCCTGTTCAAAAATATATCTTTAAAACTCCACAATCAGATGAACAGGCGGTGGAGAAGATATACGATTATCTGAAAAAAAATGGTAAGAAAAAGATTGCCATAATTACATCTCAGGATGGATTTGGAGATACCGGCAGAAATGCTCTTATTGCTGAAGCTAAAAATTATGAGCTTGAAGTAGTGGCGGACGAAAGATTTAAAGATACAGATAAAGATATGACCTCCCAACTTTCAAAAATTGCTGCCAAAAAACCTGATGCTGTAATCTGCTGGGGTGTGGGTCCTGCACCTGCGGTAATTGCTAAAAACTATAAACAGTTGAATATGAATATCCCACTTTTTATGTCTCATGGTGTTGCTTCCAAAAAATTTATAGAGCTTGCGGGTGCTGCTGCCGATGGAATTTACCTACCAGCCGGCAGGTTAGTTGTGGTTGACAAATTGCCAGATAGTGATAAATATAAACCGATTTTAATGGCATATAAAAAGAGTTTTGAGGCTAAATTTAACTCTCATGTTTCCCCTTTTGGAGGGTATGCTTATGATGCTTTTCATCTTTTCAAAATGGCAGTTGAAAAAGCAGGAAAAGATAAAGCTAAAATTGCTGATGCCCTTCAGAATGTAAAAGGTTTTGTGGGGGTAACAGGTGTATTTAATATGTCAAAAGATGATCATAACGGTTTGGGTAAAGAGTCTTTTATGATGATTAGAATCAAAAATGGAGAATGGGAGATTGCTGAATAATGCAGTTTTTGTACTCAGGGATTACAAGTGGAAGTATATATGCACTTGTTGCCATAGGCTTTAACATTATTTACAACACAACAGGTTTGATAAATTTTGCGCAGGGGGAATTTGTGGTTTTGGGTGGGATGCTTATGTATACCACCCTTACAATGTTTGGATTAAATATTTTTTCTGCCTTTTTGATAACATTTATTTTAATGTTTTTAGTAGGTATTCTTTTCGAAAGGGTTTTTTTAAGGTACGTTAGACTTAAAACGGAAATAAATCTTATCACTGTTACCATAGCCCTTGCCATTATATTAAGGGGTATAGCTATGATGATCTGGGGTAGGGATTCCCTTGCAGTACCTTCATACGTAGAGGAAAAAACTGTTTTGCTTGTGGGGGGGAGTATCACCAGTCAGAGCTTAGTTGTTATTGTTGTATGTTTCTTTACCGCAATAGTATTATCAACATTTTTTAAATATACTAAATATGGTAAAGCTTTTAGAGCCTGCCATGATGATCAGGTTGCTTCCACTATATGTGGTATAGATGTAAATTTGATACGCATGTTGTCTTTTGCTATTGCAAGCTTTCTTGGGGCTCTGGCGGGTGCGATTGTTGCCCCCATTACATTTGTGACCTACACTGATGGAGTTATGTCAGGATTAAAAGGTTTTTCTGCAGCAATCCTTGGAGGATTGGGCAGTTTTTGGGGTGGTCTTTTTGGAGGTTTTTTGCTTGGTGTAATAGAGGGATTTTTTGCATTTATATTACCTTCAGGGTTTAAAGATGCCTTTGCTTTTATTATTCTACTATTAATTCTTTTTGTAAAACCATCTGGATTATTTGGTAAAAAGAAGGCTGTAAGAGTATGAAGAAATTAAATCTATTTTATTTAAGTTTTTTGGCTATTGTTATTGTTTTGTTTTATATTTTTGTGGATAATCAGTTTTATAAAAGTATTCTGATATATATAATGATAAATGCCATAAATGCATCGATGCTAAACATACTTTTTGGCTATACCGGCGTTATATCTTTAGGGCAGGCTGCTTTTTATGGAATAGGCGCCTATACCACAGGGATTTTAACGGTTCATTTCGGGTGTAATCCTCTACTTACCATATTAATTGGTATTCTAATTGCTTCATTTGTTGCTTTTTTGGTTGGGTACCCCACTTTAAAACTTCATGGGCATTATCTGGCTATGGCTACACTCGGATTTGGAATGATTTTATATATATTTTTTAATGAGTTTAGTAACTATACCGGTGGCCCCTCAGGGCTTGTGGGGATCCCAAAATTGTCATTATTTGGTTTTGGTCTTGATAATGAGGATAAATTTTACGTTTTTATCTCTATCTATTTTTTCATTTTTTCTATCCTGCTTGAACTTTTTGATAAATCTTATATGTCTTATAAATTAAAGTTTATCAAAGAGTCTGAGTTTGCTTCCAAATCGTTTGGGGTAAATGTTTCAAGGGTTAAGCTTATTGTTTTTGTTTTGGTGGCGGCTGTTACCTCCCTTACGGGAAGTATCTTTGCTTTTTATTCAGGTTTTATCAGTCCTGTGTCGTTTAACCTTAAATATTCCATAGATATCTTTATAATGGCCACAGTGGGTGGTCTTGGAAGTATCGTTGGTGGTACACTTGGGGCAACTATGCTTACAGCTTTTCCGGAGCTTATAACAAATTTTGAAGATTATGAGATGATCATATACGGTACATTGTTACTGATTATCATAATGTTTTTTCCGCAGGGTATTGCGGGGATCTTTAAAAAATTCTGGGGAAGATATGTTAAGTCTTAGGGATATCTCCATAAGCTTTGGTGGTCTAAAAGCTCTTACGGATGTGACTTTTTCGATAGATGATGGAATAAATGCCCTTATAGGTCCAAATGGTGCTGGTAAAACTACACTTTTCAACGTTATATCAGGTTTTCTAAAGCCAGATAACGGTACAGTTGTGTTCAACAACAAAGACATTACATTTAGAGAGCCTTATGAAATTTTTAGTATGGGGATTTCGCGGACTTTTCAGAATCTAAATCTTATTAAAGATGTTACTTTGAGGGAAAATCTATATCTTGGTGTATTTGAGAAAGAGAAGCCATCATTTTTAAAAGATATTTTGCGATTGAACAAGAGATTATGGGAAAAGGTTAATAAAAAGATAGAAGATGTAATGGATCTTACGAATGTTTCTAAATGGCAGCATCTTAAGCCGGATTCTGCACCGTATGGTGTTTTGAAAAATTTTGAGCTTGCAAGGGCATTGATATCAAATCCCGATCTAATCTTATTGGATGAACCTGCTGCTGGGCTAAACAATGCCGAAAAGGAGAATTTAGGGTTAATTATAGACAAAATTGCAGGTATGGGTATAAGGATTCTAATGGTGGAGCATGACATGTCTTTTGTTTCAAGTCTCGCAAAGTATGTGGTCTGTCTAAACTTTGGTAAGGTAATTGCAATGGGTACCTATACCGAAATAAGGCAGAATAAAGAGGTAATAAAAGCTTATCTTGGTGATACAGATGCTTAAGGTGACTTCGCTTACGGTTAGATATGGTTCGATAGTGGCATTGAAAAATGTTTCGGTTCACATTAAAAAAGGTGAATTTGTGGCGCTTATCGGTTCAAATGGTGCCGGGAAAACTACATTGCTTAATGCCATATATGGTCTTGTCGTTTCTGAGGGGGACGTTGTTTTTAAAAATAATAATTTATCAAAAGTTGCTTCTCATAAGAGGATTGAAATGGGACTATCTCTCGTACCGGAGGGTAGAAGGGTATTTCCAAATATGACGGTATTTGAAAACCTCGAGTTGGGAGGCTTTAAGAAAGATAAGCAATTTATAAATAAAAAAATAGATGAGGTGGTCAATCTTTTTCCGGTTTTGAAGGAGCGGTTTAGGCAGCTTGCCGGAATGCTCTCCGGAGGAGAACAGCAGATGCTTGCCATCGCAAGAGCATTGATCTCTGATCCTGAACTTTTGCTGATGGATGAGCCCTCTATGGGTTTGGCACCTATGGTGATAAAAGAGGTGTATGAGAAACTTTCTATTTTGAAAAAGAATGGTCTTACAATCTTCCTCGTGGAGCAGAATGCCATGGCGGCATTAAAATATGCTGATAGAGGATATGTTTTGGAAAATGGTAAGATTGTATTACAGGGGAAAAGTAATGAGTTAATAAATGACAATGAGATAAAGCGTGCATATCTGGGTAAGGAATATAAAGAGAAATGGGAGAGGTAATATGAATTTCTGGCAAAAGGAAGAAGAAACGTTATCCGTGGACGAGATTAAGCAGATTCAATTGGAGCGACTTCAATCGGTTTTGAATCGAGTTTACGATAATGTAACTTTTTATAGGAAAAAATTTAAAGAAATGGGATTGGAGCCTGAATCGCTAAAATCTCTTGATGATATTGCAAAATTCCCCTTTACCTATAAAAGTGATTTAAGAGATAATTATCCTTATGGTATGTTTGCCGTTCCATTGAGGGATATTGTCAGAATTCATTCTTCTAGTGGTACCACCGGTAAGCCCACCGTTGTGGGATACACAAGAAATGATCTTGAAAATTGGAAAGATCTGGTGGCAAGAATTATGGTGGCAGGAGGGGTTACTGCAAATGACATTGTACATATAGCTTTTACTTATGGTCTTTTTACCGGTGGATTTGGTTTACATTATGCTGCAGAACATATCGGTGCCAGTGTTATTCCAGTATCCAGCGGAAATACAAAGAGACAGATCATGATCATGCAGGATTACCGAAGTTCTGTGCTTGTTTGCACACCTTCCTATGCGCTTCATATAGCAGAGACACTTGATAAATTGAATCTTACTAAAAATGACATACATCTTAAATATGCCCTTTTGGGGAGTGAACCATGGGGGGAAAAGATACGGGAAGAGGTGGAAAGAAGACTTGGTGTAATAGCAACAGATAATTACGGTCTTTCTGAAGTTATGGGGCCAGGTGTATCGGGAGAATGCCTATTTAAGAATGGCTTACATGTCAACGAAGATCATTTTTATGTGGAGATAATCGATCCTGAAACCTGTGAGCCACTACCTGAAGGTGAAAAAGGTGAACTCGTGATTACAACCCTCACAAGGGAAGCGATGCCACTTATAAGGTATAGAACGAGAGATATCACAAGGCTTTATAGAGATAAATGTCCCTGTGGAAGGACCCTCATCAAAATGGAAAAACCATCTGGTAGAACGGATGATATGATTATAGTAAACGGTGTGAATATATTCCCATCTCAGGTGGAAGAGGTGTTAAAAGAATTTGATCAGGCCACACCACATTATATGATATTTATAAAAAAGAAAGGGCGGCTTGACATGCTGGAAATAGATATAGAAATGACAGAAGCTTTATTTTTTGATGAGATGAAAAAGCAAAAGGCTATTCTGGAGCAGATTACAGAGAGAATGTTTAATGTTTTGGGAATCAAGCCAGCTATAAAGTTTGTGGAGCCTAAAACTATTGAGCGTTTTGAAGGGAAAGCCAAGAGGGTGATAGATCTAAGAAATGTTTGATTTAGAGAAAGTTGTTAATTTCTTTTTTGAAACTGGAAGCCTGCAAAAAATGCAGAGAAGTGGCAATATATTTTTAGGTACCGGCAATCAAACTGTGGCTTCCCATTCTTTTAGAGTTGCCATTATTGCATATGTACTTTCCAGGATATTGAAGGCTGATAGCTATAAGGTAGTTATTACAGCACTTTTTCATGATATTGAGGAAAGTAGAACCGGTGATTTAAACTATCTACAGCAGATGTATGTGAAATCAGAAGATGAAAAGGCACTAATAGATGTTATAAAGGATTTACCGGTTGAGGGGGAGATAAAGGATTTTATAAAGGAATATGAAGGGCTTAATACCTTGGAGTCTAAAATAGTAAAAGATGCCGATACACTTGAATTGATACTTTTTCTTAAAGAGGAATTGGATAAAGGGAATAATCAGGCAAAAAATTGGATAGATACAGCAAAGAGAAGATTGATAACTAATCTTGCCAAAGAGCTCTGTTTATATATAGAAAATGGACACTATTATGATTGGTGGTATAGTATAAGGAATGATTGGGAAAATGGAAGCAAAAAATGGTGAGGAGAGATACCCTGGGCTAATTGAGACATTTTTCTGTTGTTTGAGGCTTATCTTTTTTTCGGAAAAAGATCTCCTGAGAGTATATATTGATAAAAGATTGACCAATAATCTTATAACTATTTTTCTTTTAACTTTATTAATACCTTATAAATCTATTAATTCTGATAATTTATATGATTTAGGAAATACAGTTGGGGGAATCTTTTTTACTTTCTTTTTTATACTGTTTCTTTATCTGTTTATACCTAACAAAAATATTTCCTTTTTTTTGTTCTTGAAGCTCTTTTTACCACTTGAGTTGATAAATATATTTACACCAATAAGTTTTTTATTAAAAAGTGATCAGATATTATATTTTACAATAATTCTTATATCCTGGTATCTGTCACTTTCAGTATTTATTTACAGCCGTGTGACTGGAAGCAGTTACTTTAAAAGTACAGTGGTGGTTTTATTAAGCTTTGTAGTTAGTAATATAATGATATTATTAGAATAATTTTATTATATTCATATTTTAATTGACTAATATGTTTTAATTAGGTAAAATCTAATATATATATCTAAATTAAAGAAAATTAAGTATTACTTAATATAAAAAGGAGGCAACATGAAAAGAAGGTTTGTTCAAATTGATGGCAACACCGCAGCGGCATATGTGGCTCACGCCACCAATGAAGTTATTGCTATCTACCCTATTACACCATCTTCTGTTATGGGGGAGATTGCTGATGAAAAGTCTGCCAAAGGGGAGAAAAATATCTGGGGTACTGTCCCAAAGGTTGTGGAGATGCAATCTGAGGGGGGGGCTGCTGGTGCAGTTCATGGTGCACTTGCATCCGGGGCATTGACTACGACTTTTACAGCCTCACAAGGGCTTTTATTGATGATACCTAACATGTTTAAAATAGCAGGGGAACTTACACCCACAGTATTTCATGTCAGCGCAAGGGCGGTTGCCACACATGCACTCTCGATTTTCGGTGATCATTCAGACGTTATGGCCTGCAGGCAAACAGGGTGGGCGATGTTGTGTTCCAGTAATCCCCAGGAAGTTATGGATTTTGCATTGATTGCTCAGGCAGCCACTCTTGAATCAAGGGTTCCTTTTCTGCATTTCTTTGACGGTTTTAGAACATCCCATGAGATCAGGACAACAGAAGAGCTTACGTTTGACGATATGAGGGCTATGCTGGATGATGAACTGATTGCTGCACATAAAAGAAGAGGGTTAAACCCTGAGCATCCTGTAGTGAAAGGTACAGCACAAAACCCTGATGTGTTTTTCCAGAGCCGGGAAGCCTGCAATAAATATTATGAGAAAGTACCTGCCATCACCAAAAAATATATGGACAAATTCTTTGACATCACCGGAAGAAGATACGATTTAGTCGAATATTTTGGAGATCCGCAGGCTGAAAAAGTCATCGTAATTATGGGTTCTGGGGCTGATGTGGTAAAAGAAACCGTTGAATATATGAATTCTAAAGGTGAAAAAGTTGGTGCTGTGGTTATCAAGTTGTATAGACCATTCCCATTGGATTCTTTCATCAATGCTTTACCAAAAACAGCTCTTAAGATAGCCGTCCTTGATAGGACGAAAGAGCCGGGTTCACTAGGGGAGCCTATGTATCTCGATGTCAGAACGGCAATTGGTGAGGCAATGCAGAAGAAGATGATCAGTTATCCTAAATACCCAACTATAGTTGGTGGTAGATATGGACTAGGTTCAAAAGATTTCACTCCAGCTATGGTAAAAGCAGTATTTGATAATCTTGATGCTGCAGAGCCTATCAATGGATTTTCTGTTGGTATAGAGGATGATGTTACATTTAAGAGTCTTAAATATGATAAAAATTGGTTAGTTCCTCAGGACGATGTGTTCAATGGAATGTTTTACGGACTCGGTTCTGATGGTACGGTTGGTGCTAATAAAAACTCTGCTAAGATCATCGGTGATCTTACAGGAAATAAGGTACAGGCTTACTTCGTTTACGATTCCAAGAAGTCTGGATCTATGACTATTTCCCACGTGAGATTTGGTAATAAGGATATAAAAAGTTCATATCTTATTCAGAAAGCAGATTTTATTGGTTGCCATAAATTCACTTTCCTTGAGCTCTATGATATATTAAAGCCTTTGAAAAAGGGTGGAGTATTTCTTTTGAATAGCCCATATGGTAAGGATGAAGTGTGGGATAAACTGCCAGTAGAAGTTCAGAAAGAACTCATAGAAAAAGAAGCCAAATTTTATGTGATCGATGCAGATAAGATTGCTGAAAAGATTGGGCTTGGTAATAGAACAAATACAATTCTTCAGACAGCTTTCTTTAAAATTTCTAATATTTTACCTTTTGATAAAGCTGTTGAAGCAATCAAATCAACAATCAAAAAGACTTACGGTAGATATGGCGATAAAGTGGTAAATATGAATATAGCTGCTGTAGATGCTGGAATTAATGAAGTATATGAAGTAAATTATCCAAAAACTGCCACAAGTAACATTAAGATGCATAAATACATTACCGACCCTACAGCTCCAGAAATTGTTAAGAATGCCATCAGCAAAATGGTTGCATTTGAAGGGGATGATGTGCCAGTGTCATGGCTTCCGGACGATGGGGTTTTCCCAACTGGTACAAGTAAATATGAAAAAAGAAATATAGCAAATTTTGTACCGGAGTGGGATCCAGAGATCTGTATTCAGTGTGGTATCTGTTCATTTGTTTGCCCACATGCCACAATAAGAATGAAAATTTATGAACCTGATGCACTAAAAAATGCTCCATCCACCTTCAAGTCTGCGGATGCAAAGGGGAAAGAGTTTGCCGGTATGAAATGTACCATTCAGGTTGCAGTTGAAGACTGTACCGGCTGTGGGGCCTGTGTGTATAACTGTCCAGCCAAGAGCAAGGCTGATCCCACTAGAAAAGCGATCAATATGGTTCCTCAGGTACCTTTGAGGGAGAAAGAGAGGGAGAATTTCAACTTCTTCTTATCCATACCAGAGCTTGATATTAAAAAGTATGATAAATCTACACTAAAGGGTAGCCAACTTGCTCCTCATATGTTTGAATTCTCTGGTGCATGTGCTGGTTGTGGTGAAACCCCATATATAAAACTTCTCTGCCAGCTTTTTGGGGATAGAACTATCATTGCAAATGCCACTGGTTGTTCTTCCATCTATGGTGGTAACTTACCCACTACCCCATATACCACAAGGTTTGACGGAAGGGGACCGGCCTGGGCAAATTCACTTTTTGAAGATAATGCAGAATTTGGTTTTGGAATGAGGCTTGCTGTGGATAAATTTAATCAGATGGCCACCGAGTATTTAAACGCACTAAAAGATAAAATAGGTGCCGGTCTTGTGGATGAGATACTCAATGCTTCCCAGAGAAATCAGATTGAAATTGAGGCCCAAAGGGAAAGAGTGGCTAAACTCAGGGAAATTTTAAAAGGTATCGAAAGTGTTGAGGCTAAAAAGCTTGATGAGATTGCTGATTACCTTGTTAAAAAGTCAATATGGATAGTTGGTGGCGATGGCTGGGCTTACGATATTGGCTATGGTGGGCTTGACCATGTAATTGCTCAATCTCAGGATGTTAATATTCTTATACTTGATACAGAAGTTTACTCAAATACAGGTGGTCAGGCTTCTAAAGCTACTACTACTGGATCGTTTGCTAAGTTTGCTTTTGCAGGTAAAGAGGGTGACAAGAAAGATCTTGGTATGATTGCCATGACGTACGGAAATGTTTATGTTGCAAAAGTATCTCTTGCAAACCCTGCACAGTGTATAAAGGCTTTTGTGGAAGCTGAAGCTTACGATGGTCCTTCTATAATAATAGCATACTCCCATTGCATAGCTCATGGTATAGATATGTCAAAAGGTGTTGAGCAGCAGAAACTTGCAGTTCAGTCAGGTTACTGGAACCTCTACAGGTTTAACCCTATGCTTGCAAAAGAAGGGAAAAATCCTCTTATAATAGACAGCAAAGAGCCATCCGTTACAGTAGAGGAGTATATGAAAACAGAAACGAGATTTAAGACGATTATGCAGACATTCCCTGAAAGGGGTAAAGAATTGGCTGATCACGCAAATAGGGCTGCTAAAAGGAAATATAATATTTATAAACAAATTGCTGAAATCAAATGTAATGAGTAATATAATAGGGGGGGCTT
>PNIN01000026.1 GCA_002878065.1 Calditerrivibrio nitroreducens | reverse complement strand
TTCCTTGGTATAAAATATGCTCTAATCTCTGTTGGCACAGACAGAACAGAGACTATAAACATAAATGAGGTATTTTAGAAAAAATGAAAAAAACGAAATTTTTTCTTGACTTTGTGAAATAGTTTTGATATAAGACTCATCCGCTGGTTTTGAATAGGCCAGTGGAAAAGGGGAGCCGTTAGCTCAGTAGGTAGAGCAACTGCCTTTTAAGCAGTGGGTCGTAGGTTCGAATCCTACACGGCTCATTTGTCCCCATCGTCTAGCCTGGCCTAGGACACCGGCCTTTCACGTCGGCAACAGGGGTTCAAATCCCCTTGGGGACGCTATAAATCGGGCGGTTAGCTCAGCTGGGAGAGCATCGGCCTTACAAGCCGAGGGTCGTAGGTTCGATCCCTGCACCGCCCATACATTGGGGGCGTAGTTCAGTTGGTTAGAACGCTGGCCTGTCACGCCAGAGGTCGCGAGTTCGAGTCTCGTCGTCCCCGTTTTACCAAAGCCGCGGCTTTTTTTATATCTAAAGAGGAGTCCAATGAAGGTTTTAACCCAGAACAGGAAAGCTTATCATGATTATGAAATCCTTGAAACTTATGAAGCTGGTATAGTTCTTCAGGGGACAGAGGTAAAGTCATGTAAAAATGGCCAGGTGAATCTAAAAGACTCCCATATAAGAATAGTCAATGGGGAAGCATTTTTGCTGAATGCTCATATATCACCTTATGAGCAGGGGAATTATACAAATCATGAACCCACAAGAACGAGAAAACTTCTACTAAATAAGCGGGAGATCAATAAATTGGCTGGTAAAGTACAGGAAAAAGGTCTTACGCTTGTTCCGCTTAAAATGTATCTAAAGAAAAATAGGGTGAAACTTGAGATTGCTTTGGCAAAAGGTAAAAAGACGCATGATAAAAGGGATGAAATAAAGAAAAAAGATTTAGAAAAAGAGTTTTCACGAGATTTTAAAAATAGTTACAAAATAAGATAATTTTTTATTAATTATATAATAGATTGCCACTGTGACAAATGCAGCAATTCCCATACTTCCACCGAGACCATTAAACTTTATAAGAAAGTTTGTATAAGATACTGTGGCAATAAAACTTATAATGAGTATATCTTTAAATTTACTAATTATATTCTGACCACTCATGGAGATAAATGCCGAGATTATCATAACATTGGAGATGTCCGTTACCGTTTTTATTTCATTGATAGTTATAACTCTTTCCACAATACCAGCCATGATAATCATTAAGGAAGCACCACCCACTGGTCCAAAATCTAAATGGTAAACAAAGTAAAAAGATATAGATATTGATAGAATGAAAGATATGTAAAGTATAACCTCATGCATATACGACCATTTTAAGTAAAATAATTATCAAAACAGATGTAAAAGCTATACTCCCCAATTTACCCCCAAAACCTATAAAGTGGTTTTTGACATAAATGTATAAAATTGCTGCTATTAATGATGCTAAGAATAATTCCGTAAAACCTGTGAAAAAAACAGGGGATGTCATCCCCACAAAAGAACCACAGAATATCGGAAATTGAGCAAAAAGTAGCTGTTTGTATAATCTCCCCATTAAAAAAGCAGTAAAACCCACCAGTCCGGAGGCTAAAGCTGTACCGGTGATTTTTGCAAGATAAAAAGTAATTATTCCTCCTGTGATTACGAGCATTAGATCGAGCATAAGCAGTGGATGGGGGGTTCTTTTTTTATCTTCTGCGGATTTTATGTAATCATAACTAAATATTAATAATGTCGCAATGGATGTGATGCCTAAAAAATTAAAACCAGATTGTAGTTGGGGTAGAAAAAGAAAAAGAAGTGAAGATAATAGTATAATCAGATACATTATTATGTTATAGCACTTATCACGGATGCCTTTATTATATTTTTTATTCTTTCTTCCACCTTGTAAAGTCTATCCGCAAGAGTCTTTGCTAATATGAAGGCAAATTTTCCAAAAGCTAATGGATGCTCATTTTTAAATCTAAACAGACTATCCCTGGTCATGGAAAGAAGCGTTACATCGGTTTTTGCAAACGCATTTGCGGATCTGGGGTAATCGGTAATTATTGCCATTTCCCCGAAGAAGTCACCTTTTTTTAAAGATGAGATGAAAAATATCACTTCATCCGATATAGATTTGGAAATGCCCACCTCACCTTCTAAAATAAAATAAAATTTATTTCCAAATTCACCTTCTTTGATGATTTTATTTACCTTTTCAAACTTTTCGATTTCGCAGAAAGATATAAGAGTGTTTAATTCTTCATTTGTAAGATCTAAAAACTTGGGATCAGTTCTGAGAAGTGAGAATATTTTTTCATTTGTCATTTCTTTCTCCTATATTATAATCTTAATATATATTATAAAAAACTTCAAGGGGGTTTTATGGGATATAGAGTGGAAAAAGATAGTATGGGGGAGGTTAAGGTACCTGAGGAAGTATATTGGGGGGCTCAGACGGCAAGGGCTATTGAAAATTTTGTCATCTCAGAAGAACAATTGCCTGTTGAATTTATAAAAGCTATTGCAATAGTAAAAATGGCATCTGCCATTTCTAATGTTGAGCTTGGGTTACTTGATAAAACCAAAGGTGATGCAATAATAAAAGCTTCTCTTGAGGTTATTGAAGGGAATTTTGACGATCAGTTCCCTATCGATATATTTCAGACAGGATCTGCCACATCCACAAATATGAACGTAAATGAAGTCATTGCCAATAGAGCCTGTGAATTACTTGGTGGCAAAAAAGGGGATAAGAAATTATGTCACCCAAATGATGATGTTAATAGAGGGCAATCCAGCAACGATGTTATACCCACAGCTATACATATTTCGTTTGTGCTGGAGGGGAAAAAGTTAATTGTGGCGCTTGAGAATCTGGCAAAAGTTTTTGAAAAAAAGGTTGAAGAGTTTAAGGATATAATAAAGATAGGTAGAACACATCTGATGGATGCTGTACCGATGACACTGGGGCAGGAATTTTCCGGATATCTTTATCAGGTGAAAAACTCCATTAGAAGATTAAGGGATGCAGAAAAATATCTATTTGAACTACCCCTTGGAGGAACTGCCCTTGGGACAGGGATAAATACACACCCTGAGTTTGCAAAGATTGCTATCAAGGAGATCGGGGGATTTACAGGGGTAGATTTCAAACAGGCTGAAAATCTTTTTGAAGGGATTGCATCAAAGGATGCTACAGTTTTCTTTGCCGGGGCTTTAAATACCCTTGCGGTATCTTTGATGAAGATTGCAAACGATTTAAGATTACTGAGCTCTGGCCCCCGCTGTGGGATTGGTGAGTTATCTCTTCCTTCACTACAGCCCGGAAGCTCCATAATGCCCGGCAAGGTAAATCCGGTAATTCCGGAGGCTACAATACAGGTGGCGGCGGAAGTGATGGGGAATGTACATACCATGACTATTGCTGGTGCGAGTAGTTTGCTTGATCTTAACGTTATGATGCCTCTCATAGCTTACAAAGGTTTGAGATCCATCAAACTACTTGTAAATCTTATAAATACTCTTGGGGATAAATGTATAAAAGGTATAGAGGCAAATATTGATAGATGCGAAGAACTTGTGGAATGGTCAATGGCTATAGTAACACCACTTGCCCTTAAAGTAGGATATGATAAGGCTGCAGAGATAGCTTATAAGGCATTTAATGAAAGAAAGACCGTAAAACAGGTGGTGAAAGAGATGGGGATAATGTCAAATGAAGAGGTGGAAGATTTTTTTGATCCCAAAAAGATGATTTAGATTATGATAATAGAGCGAATTTCAGATAGAAAGATTAAAATAATACTTGGGGAACAGATAGATATCTTAACCAATATTAGAATCAATAGATTTATCTCTTTGATTAAAGAAAGGTTTCCGGATTTAGTTAATACGATTATTGCTTATTCTTCAGCCTATTGTGAATTTGATTCTGCTATTGATATGGATGAATTGGGAAGAATCTTTGAATCTTTTACTGATGAAGAGCCTGATCTAGGTGTAAAGATAGTAGTGAAGGAAATTCCCGTCTGTTATGACGATGAATTCTCTCCTGATAGGGATTTTGTGGAAAGTTATACAGGGCTTAGCTTCAATGAGGTGGTAAGAATACATACAGAACGGATTTACTACGTATATTTTATTGGTTTTTTGCCAGGGTTTCCTTATCTAGGTGGTTTGGACAAAAGGATACATATCCCAAGAAAAAAAGAACCAAGGATGTTGGTGGAGGCAGGTTCTGTTGGTATCGGTGGTGTACAGACTGGAATATATCCATTGGATAGCCCTGGAGGATGGCAGATAATAGGGAGAACACCTATTAAGTTGTTTGACAAACAAAAAAAAGAACCGTTTCTTTTGAAATCTTCAGAAGGGGTTTTATTTAAAAAGATAGATAAAAAAGAGTTTGATGAAATTTTAAAAGATGATGGATATATATTAAATTCATTTTATATGGAACTTAAAAAGGTGATTGGTCATGATTAGAGTTTTGGATGGAGGTCTTTTTACGACCGTTCAGGATAGGGGTAGGTTTGGACTTGGTGAGTTTGGTATACCAAAGTCAGGGACGATGGATGATTTTTCCTACGAACTTGGGAATATACTAGTGGGTAATTTTGATGGAGAAGCAGCCCTTGAATTCACACAGAAGGCGGGAGTATATGAATTTCTATCAGATTGCATAATTGTCCTTGCTGGAGTGGATTTTGGTTTTAGTATAAATGATGAACCTGTGGAGGTTTTTAAAACATATTTTGCCAAAAAAGGGTCTATTTTAAAAGACTTAGGAAGCAAAGCTGGATATAGATCGTATCTATCTGTTGCAGGTGGGATAGATGTGCCTCTGGAGCTTGGTAGCAGATCTACATTTGTTAGAGGGGGAATCGGTGGTATTAATGGAAGAAAGCTGCAGAAAGGGGATCTGTTAAGAATTGGGGAGAACAGATTCAGATTAAAACGCCCCATAAGACTTGGGAAAAAAGAACAACCAGATTTTGATATATCCAGAATAAGAATTATACCTTCACCACGAATGAAAAATATCGAAAATTTTTTAAATGTAAAATATAATGTCACTATGAATATTGATAGAATGGGGATAAGGTTAAAAAATAGTGAAAAAATTTCTTCGAATATTGAATATGATATTATATCCGAGCCGGTGTTACCTGGGGTGGTGCAGATAAACAACTCCGGAGAACCCACAATACTAATGAACGATTGTCAGACAACAGGTGGATATAGAATACTTGGATATGTAATCGATGCAGATCTTTATAAGGTTGCCCAGCTAAGGCCGAAGGATAGTATATCATTTGAATTGATAGATTTTAATCAGGCTTGTGCTATAATTAGTAAGAGAAATAACATGTATAGGAGACTTAAAATTGCTGTGGAGTTGAGTTATGAGTATTGAACTTAATTGTGATCTTGGTGAGAGTTTTGGTGCTTACAAGATTGGTAATGATGAGGAGTTGATTAAATATGTGGATAGGGTGAATATCGCCTGCGGTTTTCATGCCGGAGATCCCATTGTTATGGATAAAACTGTATCTTTGGCAAAGGAGTACAACGTAAAAGTTGGGGCACACCCATCCTACAGAGATTTGGTTGGATTTGGCAGAAGATTTCTGGATGCCTCAACAAAAGAGATTGAAAATGATATTATTTATCAGATAGGGGCTCTACATGCCTTTTGTTTGAAACATTCGATACCTCTTGATCATGTTAAACCCCACGGAGCTCTTTACAATAGAGCAGCGGTGGATTTTGATACAGCTATGGCGATTGCAAGGGGTATAAAAGCTTTTGATAGAAATTTAAAAATGGTCGTACTTTGTAATTCAGAGATGGTAAGGGCAGCTGAAATGGTGGGGCTTAAATACCTGCAGGAGGCTTTTGCCGATAGACACTACGATGATGATGGGAAGCTTGTGAGTAGAAAGTATAGTGGGGCGGTGATAGGTGATCTTAATATTATACTCACAAGGGTGAAGAGGATGATAAACGATGGGGTTGTGGAGTCTATAAATGGAAAAGAGGTAAAACTAAATCCCGATACAATATGTGTTCATGGTGACAATGAAAAAGCTCTCGAAATAACTAAAAATCTACATTTGCTAATGAAAGAAAAATAAAAATAGCAAAGGAGGTAAAGTATAAAGAGATTTTTAACGTTGGTATTTTGTTTGGTTTTTTCTGCTTTTGGTTTTGCCATTGAAAAATGGGATATGCCTACGCCATATCCTGTGGGGAATTTCCATACCGTAAACATTCAGAAGTTTGCGGATGATGTGGAAAAGATGACAGGTGGTAAGATTAAAATTACAGTGCATCCCAATGCTTCCCTTTTTAAAATGGGTGAGATCAAAAGAGCTGTTCAAACTGGTCAGGTTCAGATAGGGGAAGTAATATTCTCCTCATTGGAGAATGAAGATCCAATAATGGGAATAGACGCAGTGCCGTTTCTTGCAACTGGGTATGATGAAGCTTCAAAGCTATGGAAAATATCAAAACCAGTTATCGAAAAAAGATTCGATGCGCAGGGGTTGAAGATACTTTTTTCAGTTCCATGGCCTCCTCAGGGGCTTTATACTAAAAAAGAGATTAACAGTATTGCAGATCTTAAGGGTTTGAAGCTTAGATCGTATAACCCCACAATCTCCAGAATAGCTGAGTTGGTGGGGGCTCAACCGGTCACAATACAGGCGGCGGAGCTTGCTCAGGCACTTGCAACTGGCGTCGTAAATGCTTTTATCTCTTCTTCTGCAACAGGTGTTGATACAAAAGCATGGGAAACAATGACATATTTTTATGATATAAAGGCTTGGCTTCCAAAGAATGTTGTTTTTGTAAATAAAAAGATGTTTGAGTCTCTTTCAAAAAGTGATAGAGATGCTATTTTAAAAGCAGCTGAGATTGCTGAAAAAAGAGGATGGGAGATGAGTAAAGAAAATTATGCCTCAACTAAAAAAACTCTTTCCGAAAAGATGAAGGTGATGGAACCATCAAAACAACTTAAAGATAGTCTTGCTAAAATAGGAGAGACATTAACCAATGACTGGCTTAAAAAAGCTGGTAAAGATGGGGAAACTTTAATAAAAGAGTTTAAGAAATAATATGGTAAGATTGTACAGAGTATTTCTATGGGTTGCCGCATTCTTTAATGTGGCAACCCTTATAATGGTACTTTTAAGCATATTTGTAAGGATGATAGGTAGTTCATTACCAGGTCTTGATGCTTATTCTGGCTATTTTATTGCGGCATCTTTTTTCCTTGCTCTTGCAGAAACTTTCCATAGAAATGAGCATATAAGAGTGTCTATATTGATAAATAATTTAAAAGATCCATATAATAGATATCTTGATCTGTTTGCCATGTTAGCTGGTATCTTTATTGTTGGATACTTAACTTTTTTTTCAGCAAGAATGGTTTTATTTTCTTATAAATTCAACGATATTTCACAACTGCCCGATGCAACACCTTTATGGATTCCACAGCTTTCTTTTGTTTTTGGAATGTTTCTATTGCTTTTATCGATCATCCAGAGGTTCATAAAAACAATCAATAAAAAGGGTGATTTATGAGTGAAGTGGCAGTATCAATTTACCTTATAGTAATGTTGATTTTCTGGTTAGCTTCCGGGCTCTGGATAGGTCTTGCGCTGGCATTGGTAGGGTATTTGGGGATGCTATTTTTTACAGGTAGACCGATAGGTGATAGCATGGTTATGACTATCTGGGGTTCGATGTCAAGCTGGACGCTCACTGCTCTTCCAATGTTTATATGGATGGGAGAGATACTTTTTAGAACCCGATTGAGTGAAGATATTTTCAAAGGTGTTGCCCCATGGGTGGAAAAGATACCTGGTAAACTTTTGCACGTTAATATAATAGCCTGTACTATTTTTGCTGCTGTTTCAGGTTCTTCCGCTGCCACTACCGCGACCATAGGTAAAATTACAATACCAGAGCTGATGAAGAGGGGCTATCCGGAAGAAAAAATTATAGGGACATTAGCAGGGGCTGGTACCCTCGGATTTTTAATACCACCCTCCATCATAATGATTGTTTATGGTGTATCTGCAAATGTATCGATTGCTAAGCTTTTCGTTGCTGGAGTAATTCCGGGTATTAGTCTGGCATTAATGTTTATGATTTATATTGCATTATGGAGTATTTTTTATAAAAATGGATTACCTGAAGATAGACAAAAATATAGCTTTGGGGATAAAATTAAATCTACCAAAAATTTGATTTTACCTATTTTGCTTATAGTTGCTGTTCTTGGTTCCATTTATACTGGTGTAGCTACTGCAACGGAGGCTGCCGGGATAGGGGTTCTTGGTTCACTGGTGATAGCTTTTATGCAGGGGACATTAAATTGGAAAACATTTTCAGAAAGTCTTCTCTCTGCCACAAGACTTTATGCTATGATAGCCCTTATTTTAGCTGGATCCTCTTTTTTAAGCTTATCGATGGGGTTTATAGGTTTACCAAGGCACATTGCTGAGGTGATATCTTCATTAAATTTATCCCCGCAGGGTTTGATAGTTGTTTTAACTGTTTTTTATATTATTCTGGGTATGTTTATTGATGGTATCTCTATGGTTGTACTTACAATATCTGTATTGCTACCTTCTATTACTCAGGCAGGGATAGATCTAATATGGTTTGGAGTTTTTCTTGTGATAGTTGTGGAAATAGCACAAATAACACCTCCTGTGGGCTTCAATCTTTTTGTAATCCAGGGATTAACGGGAAAGGATCTTGGATATATTGCTAAGCAGTCTTTACCTGCATTCATAATAATGTGTTTTTTAGTCTTGATAATTTTTGTCTACCCTGATATAGTTCTGTATCTACCAAATAAAATGCGGGGTTAAATGAGCGAACTTAAAAATTTTTTAAAAAATCTTAATATACTTATCGTAGATGATGATAAAGTTTCCACTCTTGTTTTAAAAAAATACCTTGATGGGGTATTTAATTCAATCCATGTGGCAGAAAATGGGAAATTAGGTCTACTTGCTTTTCTACAAAATAAATTTGATATCATAGTGACAGATGTTTATATGCCTGAAATGGATGGGATAGAGATGATCAAAAAGATCAGACAGGTGGATCTGGAGGTACCCATAGTGGTAATAACTTCTTCCGATGATATAAACGACTTGAAGGAGCTTTTGAATTTAGGTATAGGAAGGTTTATTCAGAAACCTATTACTAAAAGTATGCTCATAAATGCCCTTCTGGATGCATCAAGCCGAATAGTATTAAAAAAGAGGCTTATCAAAGAAAAGGAGATGGAGATAGAGTTACTTAAATATAGAGATCGTTATCATACACATCAACAGACTATGGCTTATAAAAAGGAGATGAGCCTTCTTAAAAACGATCTTGAGAAGAAAAAACTCTCTTTAAATGGATACGAGTTTGTTTTCAATTCTTTTTATAAACCTATGGAGATCCTTTGTGGGGATGCTTTTATTTATAGATACTTGGGAGATGGAAAAATTCTTGGTGTAATTATGGATACAATGGGAAAAGGACTTTCTGCGTCGGTAACGTCGGTGTTATCTGTGGCATTTATGAATCATGCTGTGGATAAAAGTCTTGAAAATAGAGATTTTGATTTCATTACCACACTAAATAGTTTTTTAACTTACGTAAAAAAAGTTTTACTTGAAGAGGAGATGCTTTCTGCATCATTCTTCTTTATGGATCTTAATTCATTAAAATGTGAATATGCTCATTGTGGTATGCCGTCCATACTACTAAAAAACGTTAAAAATAAAGTTTTTGAATTAGTAAGCAACAACCCCCCAATAAGTAAGTTCACTTCCAATATTTCAACCATTTGTATCGATTTAAAAGATGTAGATTCTATGCTTATTGTTACTGATGGTCTTGTGGAATCATTTTCAAAAGATGAGAATGTATATCTGACATCTGTTTCCGATGATTTTAAGGATTCATTGTTTTACAATAATTTTGAGAACAAATTTCTGGATGCCATACTCTCTTTTTCGGATGATGTTACCATTTTTTACTTTAAAAGGATGAAGCCTGAGAAATTGTGGGAGATAAACAAAGAGCTAAATACAGATATGGATGAAATTAATGAATTTTTAAAAGAGATGGATGATTTTTTAAGGAAAAAGCATATAAAAGATGAGACACTATCAAAAGTTACTGTTTCTTTATATGAGTTTTTAATGAATGCTTATGAACACGGTAATCTTGGGATATATGTGGATAAAAAGCATAAGTTAATCGTGGATAATTTATTGGAAGATTATTGTAGAGAGCTCGAGAAAAAGTGTTATAAAAAGATTTTTGTAAAATACGGAATTTATTATATAAATGGAATAGAGTTTTTTGGGGTTACCATAAGAGATGAAGGTGAAGGTTTTAATATAAATATGACAAATAGGGCATTGGAAAATATAGAATATTTTTGTGGTAGAGGTATAGTTTTGTCAAACACATTTGTGGATGCCCTGTATTACAATATGAAGGGGAACGAGGTTACTTTTTACGTTAGATGGTAAAGATCAGTTGTATAAATAAAAACTATGAAGGAGGTAAATGATGAAAAAACTGTTTGTATTGGTTTTAACAATTTTTGTTTTGTTGATCGGTAATAATTCTTTTGCCGACGATAAAAACCTTATAATTGCCACCGCCACCCCTGGTGGTACCTATTATCCTGTGGGTGTGGCAATTGGGACATTTATAAGTATCAAGCTAAAGGCTTCATATGGAATCCAGGCTACAGCCATTAATTCTGCTGGGTCAGGTGAAAATATTTCTATGATGAAAAAGAAGGAGGCTGATCTTGCTCTTTTGCAATCACTGTTTGCCCATGAAGCATACTCAGGTGAAGGGATGTATGCTGGAAAGCCTGAAAGAGATTTCAGAGCGATTACAATGTTGTAGCAAAATGTAGAGCATTTTCCTATACTGAAGGAGTATGTAAAAACTGGAACAATAACAGATCTTCATAATTTAAAAGGGAAACCTTTTTCAATAGGTAAAAGAGGGAGTGGCACAGAAGGTTCCGGAAGAGCTATTTTAAAATCTCTTGGTTTTGATGTGGATAAAGAATTCAAACTGGAATATCTCGATTACAATCAATCTGTTGAAGCTATGATGGATAAAAGAGTTGGTGCTGCTAATATTCCAGCAGGTGTTCCTGCTTCATCGATTACACAGCTTTATGCTCAGCTTGGTGAAAAGGGTGCTGTTGTTTTAGATTTTACAGATGAGCAGTTGGGAAAAATAAGGGCTAAATATCCAATCTGGACAAGGTATGTAATCAAAAAAGGTACTTATCCAGGTCAAACAAAGGATATAAATACAATAGGTCAGCCAAATATCCTCGTGGTGAGGAAAGATCTATCTGAAGAAACTGTATATTTAGTAACAAAGACGGTTTTTGAGAACCTTCAGTTTTTATCCAACATTCACCCAGCAACGAAGGAACTGAGTTTAAAAGAGGCTCTGGATGGTTTGCCTGTACCACTTCACCCAGGAGCCTATAAATATTTTAAAGAAAAAGGGCTAAGTATACCTAAAGAACTTATGCCAAGATAAAGATATGAAGCTGGAGGGAAACCCTCCAGTTTAGTATTACAAAGGAGCTGATATGAACGAAGAGAAAATTGAGATTGTGGAAGATAATACTGGGGAAAGCTTTGTTATTAAGAGGGAATTGAGTGGTTTCTGGGAAAATTTTATCTATTGGTTTGCAGTGATTACTTCGCTATTGCATTTATGGTATAATAGTTTTGGGATTCTGCCGGAATTGAGGCTTAATGCTATACATTTTGGCATGATGCTTTTTATGGGATTTTTAATATATCCTTTAAGTGTTAAAAAGGCAAAAGAAACATTCAAAATCGATATTGTATTAGCTTTTTTAGCATTGGCGGCTGCACTTTATCTACTCTTTTTTGAAGAGGCTCTGAACTTACGAAATCAGGAAGTAAATACTTATGATATGGTGGCTGCGGCTGTGGCTATGCTTCTACTGCTGGAAATTACCAGAAGAACAACAGGTTGGACTATTCCTATTATAGCATTATTTTTTATTATGTATGCACTGTTTTTGGGAAAATATTTTGGTGGATTGTGGAATTTCCCTGGTGTGAGTGTTTCAAGGTTTTTGTATAGAATGTACTTTGCTCCAGATGGTATATTTGGTAGTGTTACAACGATATCGTCTACATACGTATTTCTGTTTGTTCTTTTTAGTTCATTTATGGTGCGGTCTGGGGCTGGTGATTTTATCTTAAAACTTGCCATTTCCCTTTTTGGGCATACTGTTGGGGGACCTGCCAAGATGGCTATTTTTGCCAGTGCAATTATGGGGACCGTATCCGGGAGTGCTGTGGCAAATGCTGTTGGTACAGGTTCCATTACTATACCTTTGATGAAGAAAATGGGTTATAAACCTAAATTTGCTGCTGCTGTGGAAACAGCTGCCAGTACCGGTGGTCAGTTGATGCCACCAATTATGGGGGCAGGTGCATTTATAATGGCCCAATGGACACAGGTATCATATTCTAAAATAGTTATGATATCAATTGTACCTGCCATAATGTACTTTTTGAGTGTAGGTTTCTTTGTGCATCTGGAAGCTCAAAAATACAATTTAAGAAGAATCCCTAAGGATGAATTACCCAAGTTTAAAGAGGTGTTCAAAGAAGGTTGGCAGTTTTTTATACCTGTAATTGTGTTGGTGACACTTTTGATGATGAATTATACCCCTACGTTTTCTGCTTCTATAGGGATATTGTCAGTGGTAATAAGCAGCTGGTTTAATAAAAAGACTGCTATGAAGATTAAGGATATTTTTGATGCGCTTTCTCTTGGTGCCAAGAATATGGTAAATACTGCAATCGTATTAATGTGCTCTGGTATAGTAGTGGGTGTAGTTTTACTCGTGGGTATGGGAATTAAATTTTCAATTCTAATTTCAGATTGGGCACAAGGTAACCTATTTCTAGCAATTATATTTGTGGCTCTTGTTTCTTTGATTTTAGGAATGGGCTTACCTGTTACAGCTTCCTATATCGTTCTTGCAGTTTTGGCGGCACCACTTCTGGAATCTTTGATGCTAAAAGATTATTTTATAAATGTTCTTAATATGCCAGCTGAGACTTTAAAGGATCCTAATATCATTGCCGGACTCAAAGCTATGGTTCCACCTGATATTGCTGTTGGTGCACTTCTTTCAGCTCACTTACTTATATTCTGGTACTCTCAGGATGCGAATGTTACTCCGCCAGTGGCTCTTGTGGCTTATGCTGCAGCCGGTATTGCTGGTAGTAAGCCTTTTGAGACTGCTTTGGAATCATGGAAATTGGCAAAAGGCTTGTATCTTATCCCTCTGATGTTCATTTATGATCCAGCTATACTTTTCTATGGACCTATTGATAGAACGATAGAGAATGTTATTACAGGAACTATTGGACTTCTAATACTTGCAATATTCTTTGAGGGGTATTTTCTTAAATATCTTAATTGGTTAGAAAGGATAATTTATGCAGTTATCGGGATATTGTTAATCTGGCCAGAAAGAATTAGTAACTATGTAGGTATAGTTGGGTTTATAGTCATTACTATGTTCGTATATTTATCTGCCAAAAAGTTGAAAAAGGGGACGGTTTAATAAAAAACCTCTTTTAGATACAGACCCTGGGGTGGTGCCGTAGGCCCACCTTTTTTTCTATCTCTGCTTTCAAGTATTTCCACAACTGTGAAAGGATGAAGCTTTTTTCTGTAAATAAAAAAAGCTGTACCTATGATGTTCCTCACCATGTTATGTAGAAAACCATTTGCATTTATCTCAATATTTATAATATCTTCCGTTTTATAGACGTTTATAAAATTTATCGTACGAACGGAATTTTCCTTAAGGCTTTTCATGGTACACATGGCACTAAAATCGAAAGTTCCCACAAATTGGGACAAAATTGCTGAAAAAACTTCTATATCGATGGGATTTTTTATCCACCATACCCTATTTCTTAGAAAGGCTGAAGGAAGTTCGGAGTTTAAAATTTTGTACAGATATGTTTTACTTTTTGCAGATTTTTGGGCATGAAAATTAATATCCACATCTTCTACTTTTTTTATGATAATACTTCTCGGAAGAAGACTATTAAGACCAAGGTTTAACGATTCATTTTCTATAAATTTTTCAGCACGAAAATTAAACACCTGTGCCAATGCGTGTACTCCAGCGTCTGTCCTTCCGGATCCGATGATATATATCTGTTTTTTGTATATTTTGCTCAGTGCGGCTTCAATTTCGGATTGAACGGTGATAAGACCCTTTTGGAATTGCCATCCATGAAAATCCGTACCGTCATACTCTAAGGTACATTTCTTATTATATAGAGAGTGTTCCAATTGTAACCACCGTTATAATTAATAAAAATATGTAGTCATGAATACGCGGATTTTTAAATTGAACAATTTTGGTCAATCTATGTTCTGGTATTTTTTTTGTTTCAGGTGGGTTGTCTATAATAAAATTAAAAAAATCTGCTGAAATATCTAAAATTTTAATATAGTAAAATCTATCACCATTATTTTTCATATTTGAAATGGAATCTTTTAGATTCTTTGCCATTTTAGGTGCTATGTTTAACGTATCTACCATGATATTTGTAATTACTTTCTTATCTATCAGATAAGTAAAAGGATAGAGTATAAAAACCGATATCCTAATTAGCTGGTATTTGCTGGAGGTTTTTATAAAGATATAGGAAAATGCCAGCATGGTTAAAAGCTCCATTGATCTGAGTATGAAGTATTGTATGATAAGATGAAAAGACAATGAAGATTCAAAAGTTAGAAAAAAAGAATAGATCAAGACCAGTAAAAGGATGGGATAAATCGTTTTTATTTGCTTAAAAAAGATCAATCCGTCTAACATTAATATAATTGAAAGTGCAGTTACGAAATAAAGAATAACAAGAACCAACGAATTAAACAAACCCAATGAAAAGAAGATTATGATTAAAGAAAAAAACTTAAAGAGGGGGTGAGCCCCCTTTAAAAATTTAACTATGTTTTTGCTGATCTTTATTTTCCCCATCTTTTTTAGGAGTAATATCTATTGCATCCTCATCTTTAGCAGCACTTTTGAAGTTTCTTA
>PNIN01000039.1 GCA_002878065.1 Calditerrivibrio nitroreducens | reverse complement strand
GCATCACCTCATTTTTATGATTTGATCGTCTATTTTCAATAAGTTATGTTTGTAAGAGCCTCTAGAATAATGAAAAAAAGTAGAGGTAGGCCTGTGTGTCTGTCCTGATGATTCATCTATGAGCAAACACGTAGATTTGCCGATGCGTATGCTGGATTAAGGGCAAAAATAGTGTGAATACACGAATCGGGAATCGGAATCCGGAAACCAAACCGAAAACCGTTAAAACGTAGAACATTGAGCGTTGAACTTTTTAATAACTTACATTTGACAATTTATCATATTAGACTATAATTATTTGCATCAAGTATGATAATCCGGAGCAAATAATGAAAAAATTGCCGATAGGGATACAGACTTTCAGTAAAATAAGGGAAGAAGGTTATATCTATGTTGATAAAACCCAAGAAGCGTTTGATCTGGTTAATAATTTCACCTACGTATTCCTCTCCCGCCCCCGCAGATTTGGTAAGTCTTTATTTCTTGACACATTAAAAGAGTTATTTGAGGGGAATAAGAAGCTTTTCGAAGGATTATACATCTACGATAAATGGAATTGGGATGAGAAATATCCAGTTATCAAGATAAGCTGGGCAGGTGATTTGCAGACGCTTGAAAGCGTAAAACAGGTTGCCATTGATATATTTAAGTTAAACCAGGAAAATTTAGGAATAAGTTGTGATAATACAACAGATCCTGGTAGCTGTTTCAGGGATCTAATACATAAGGCTTATAAAAAGTATGGTAAAAAGGTTATCATTTTAATAGACGAATACGATAAGCCGATACTGGATGTAATTGAGAATGTTGAGCAGGCAAAAATAAACAGGGAATTTCTAAGAGGTCTATATTCAATCATAAAAGATAATGATGCTTATATACGCTTTGCATTTCTGACAGGTGTGAGTAAATTTTCAAAGGCATCGATATTTAGCGGGCTTAATATGCTTACGGATATATCGCTTAATCCAAAGTACGGCAATATCTGTGGTTATACCCAGAGGGACATTGAGACAAGCTTTAAAGACTATTTTGTTGATGTGGATATGGATAAGGTAAAGAGATGGTACAATGGATATAACTTTTTAAAAGATAATCTTTATAATCCCTTTGACATTTTACAATTTATCAGCAATGAATTTTTATTTAGAAACTACTGGTTTGAAACCGGTACACCATCTTTTTTGATAAAGCTTATAAAAGAAAGAAACTATTTTCTACCAAACCTCACAAATCTTACCCTAGATGATAAGATATTATCCAGCTTTGACGTAGAGAATATAGATTTAGAAGTGCTTTTATTTCAGTCAGGTTATATTACAATTGAGAAGGTAATCCAGAGCCCCAGAGGTATAGGATACAAGCTTAAAATACCGAATCTTGAAGTCCAGATATCGTTAAATGATTATATTCTCAGATACCTCTTTAACTATCGGGAAGCTAATGATATTCAAAATCAGAGTTATGATGCTTTTTACAATGGGGATCTTGATGTGATAAGAGATAATCTTAAGACCCTCTTTTCATCAATTCCATACACCAATTATACAAACAACGAACTAAAGCTATACGAAGGCTTTTACGCCAGTGTGATATATGCCTATCTTATGTCCCTGGGATTAGACTTAATAAGTGAGGATGTGACCAACAAGGGTAGAATTGATTTAACGGTATTTGTGTCAGATAAGATATACGTTATAGAGTTTAAAGTGGATGGTAAAACAGGTGAAGCATTGGAGCAAATCAAAGAAAAAAGATACTATGAGAAATATTTAAATGGTGATAAAGAAATCTATTTAGTTGGGATTGAATTAAGCTCTGAAGAGAAGAATATTGTAAATTTCGAGTGGAAAAGGGTTTAAAGATACTGCTTCAAAGTTTATGTAAGTAGTAAATCTTGTATAATAAAAAACAAACTTTAGGATCGTAGCCGTCATGTCAAATTCAAAGTTTACCAAAAAGACTTACTGGGCATAGGTAATTTTAACTCATTATTATAAAAAGCAAATAAAAAATTGCTAATCATTTAGATAAATCCATTTCTAATTATGCATCAATTTGAATCTGTATTTTCAACATTTTATGTTTATAAAACCCTCCATAATGTTGTATTATGATTTCACCAAAAAAAAAGCACTATAAAAATAAACTGGGGGTAATTTATTTTATATGAAATTGTAGAAAAGGATTCCGGCTTTTCAGCTTTTCATATACAAATTCATTCAATTTTGAGTTTAAAAAAACCAAAATATATTTCAATGCTTTACCTGTTAAAATATATCCTGTATTTGTCAAAAAAATATTCTCCCTTACTATAATAAGAAAATTGCGCACCTTGTGCTAGTTTCTGCCAAACCAAATTGTTAATGCTAAATTGTTTCTGCCTTCCATTTTTCCACCCTAATCCATACTTATGGGCAAAAAATAGGGCTAAGGCAAAGAACTATCCTCTTGCTTTTTATTTGTTTTAAGGTTATCTCTTTTTATGGGGGTTACTATGCGAAATTTGCTTCTTATTTTGTTGCTGTTTTTAGTAGCTTGTGCTGAAAGTATAAATAAGGTAAACGTATCTGATAACTTTAAAATACAAAATTCAGCTACCCTTGCCATTCTGAATTTTAAAACCACAGGTCTACCTGCAAATATTGGTGAAAAAGTAGCAGAAAAATTTTCTGTGGAGATAGTTCAGACAAAAAAATTTAAAATAATTGACAGAAGCAATATAAATAAAATTTTTGAAGAGATCGGCTTTCAGGGTAATCTAGACACGCTTGGGGGTTTGGATGAAAAATCCAAAATCAAGATTAGACAACTTGGTGCTCAGTACTTTATGTCTGGAGCAGTCTTTTCATTTGAAGAGAAAAGAAGATACGATGACAATTTAGTTTTATACTCAAAAGTACACATTACTGCAAAGATTATTAATATTGAAACAGGTGAAGTTGTGTGGGGGGCTGAAAGGATGAAAGATTCAAAAGCCATCAACGCCGGTGATAGAAAACCCAAAAGCATGATGAAGGTAGAAATTGCCGCTAAATCTGCAGATAAACTTCTGGATGAAATTGTTTCCGAAATGACAGATAATATATTAAAACAGCTTAAGAATAACAAATAAAATAGCCGGCTTTTTTATATTACATATCCATTCCCATGCCTGGATTTGGCATAGCAGGTTCTTTCTTTTCTGGTATTTCTGTAATCATTGCTTCAGTAGTAAGCATCAAGCCTGCTACAGATGCAGCATTCTGAAGAGCAGATCTTGTTACTTTTGTTGGATCGATGATACCTGCTTCGATCATATCTGTATAAACTTCAGCATGGGCATCAAATCCGAAAGTATCTTTTTCTGCTTCAAGGATCTTATTGACAACGATAGAACCCTCAAACCCAGCATTGGAAGCTATCTGTCTTACTGGATACTCAAGAGCCCTTCTAACTATATCAGCACCAACTTTTTGATCTGGAGTAAGATCTTTAAGGTTTGCAATAGCTCTGCTAGCTCTCAGAAGAGCAACGCCACCACCAGGAACAATACCTTCCTCTACAGCAGCTTTAGTGGCATGAAGAGCATCTTCTACCCTTGCCTTCTTCTCCTTCATTTCAGTCTCTGTGGCAGCACCCACCTTGATCACTGCTACACCACCAACAAGTTTTGCCAGTCTCTCCTGCAATTTTTCTCTATCATAATCTGAAGTGGTCTCTTCAATCTGCTTTTTGATTACGTTTACCCTTGCCTGGATATCCTCAGTTTTACCAGCACCCTCTACTATTGTAGTGTTTTCTTTCTCCACAACAACTTTTTTAGCTCTACCAAGGTCGCTAAGCTTAGCATTTTCAAGTTTGAGACCAAGCTCTTCGCTGATAACCTGACCACCAGTAAGAATAGCGATATCTTTGAGCATTTCTTTTCTTCTATCACCAAATCCTGGGGCCTTAACAGCGCAGCAGTTTAATGTACCCCTTAATTTGTTTACAACAAGTGTTGCAAGTGCTTCACCTTCAATGTCTTCAGCTATTATTAGGAATGGAGCATTCTGTTTTGCCAGCTGCTCAAGAATAGGCAAAAGCTCTTTCATGTTGGATATCTTTTTATCACAGATCAAAAGATATGGATTTTCAAGGATTGCTTCCATATTCTCAGGATCTGTCACAAAGTATGGAGACAGATAACCTCTGTCAAACTGCATACCTTCCACAACATCCAGAACTGTGTCAGTAGATTTATTCTCTTCAATAGTGATAACACCATCTTTGCCAACTCTCTCCATAGCATCTGCAATGATGTTACCGATTTCTGGATCGTTGTTAGAAGAGATTGTACCCACCTGAGCTATCTCTTTTTTCCCCTGGATAGGTTTTGACATCTTTTTAAGCTCTGCGACAACAGCTTCAACAGCCTTGTCAATACCCCTTTTAAGATCCATTGGGTTTGAACCAGCCACTACATTTTTGATACCTTCCCTATAGATAGCCTGCGCTAAAACAGTGGCCGTAGTTGTACCATCACCGGCGATATCGCTGGTCTTGGATGCAACTTCTTTAACCATCTGAGCACCAAGATTCTCAAGGGCATCCTTAAGCTCAATCTCTTTTGCAACAGTTACACCATCTTTTGTTACCAATGGAGAACCAAATTTTTTCTCAATTACTACATTCCTACCTTTTGGCCCTAATGTAACTTTCACCGCATTAGCTAATTTATCAACACCTCTTAAAATAGCCTGTCTTGCTTCTTCACTAAATGTAATCGCTTTTGCCATTATTACCTCCTTATATTATTTATTGATAATACCTAAAATGTCATCTTCTCTCATTATGAGATACTCAACACCGTCGATTTTTACTTCTGTACCAGCATATTTGCTGAAAAGAATCTTGTCACCTGGCTTAACTGTCAACTCAATTCTTGTACCATTTTCAAGGACTTTACCAGGTCCTGTTGCAATTACTTCACCTTCTTGTGGTTTCTCTTTTGCTGTGTCCGGAATAATGATACCGGAAGCTGTTTTTTCCTCTGCCTCAAGTCTTTTTACTAATACTCTGTCCTGCAATGGTTTAATACTTGCCATTAAGACCTCCTTATTATTTTATTTTAATTTTTTTGTTGGCAGTTATCAAAGCTAAGTGCTAACAGTTTTTATATATATAACTCTTCAGAAAAAAATCAAGAGTTTTTTTAATCGACCTAATTATTTTTATGATACTTTACAATTTTAAATCACATTAAACTTTACAAATTCAAAAAAATAGTCTACTGTTAACACATAAAAATAACAGACTGAGGTATACGATATGGGGAAAAATCTTTTCAATAAAGTTTGGCAGCTACATGAAGTTGCAAAATTACCGGGCGGGAGAACTCAGCTGTTTATAGGACTTCATCTCATCCATGAAGTTACAAGCCCACAGGCCTTTTCTATGCTTAGGGAGCTTGGGCTTAAAGTTCTCTTCCCGGAAAGAACGTTTGCCACGTGTGACCACATCATCCCAACCGACGATATAAAGAGACCTTTTGCTGATCCTCTTGCAGAGGAGATGATGCAGGCTATAGAAAAAAATACAAAAGACTTTGGGATAAAATTTTTCAGTCCAGAGACTGGTTACCAGGGGGTTGTACATATTGTGGGGCCAGAATTGGGTCTCACACAGCCCGGTATCACAGTAGCCTGCGGAGACTCCCACACCGCCACCCATGGTGCCTTTGGTGCTATTGCATTTGGCATAGGCACAAGTCAGGTCAGGGATGTCCTTGCCACCCAAACAATGGCTCTAAACAGTTTTAAAGTTAGAAAAATCGATCTAAAAGGAGATCTACCAAAAGGGGTTTACTCCAAAGATATAATATTACATATAATAAGGAAACTCGGGGTTAATGGCGGAATTGGTTATGCCTACGAATTTGCTGGCGAAGTAATCAAAAGATTATCCATGGAAGCAAGAATGACCATTTGCAACATGGCAATAGAAGGCGGTGCAAGGGTAGGATATATCAACCCTGATGAAACTACCTACGAATACCTTAAAGGGAAACCATATGCTCCCAAAGGTGCCGATTGGGATGAAAGAATCAAATATTGGGAAAGTATAAAATCTGATCCAGACGCTGAATACGATGATCTGGTTAAGTTTGATATTTCATCGTTGGAGCCAATGGTGACATGGGGAATAACCCCTGAACAGTGTATAGGGATTTCCGAAAGTATACCCGAAGATAACTCTGATTCTGTGAGAGAAGCCCTTGAATACATGAAATTTAAACCTGGACAGAAGATAAAAGGGACAAAAATAGATGTGGTATTTATAGGTAGTTGCACAAACGGAAGGTTGGAAGACTTAAGAGAGGCGGCCATGTTTTTAAAAGGACATAAGGTTGCAAAAGGTGTGAAAGCTATAGTCGTACCTGGTTCTTATACCATCAAGAAGCAGGCTGAAGCGGAAGGTCTTGATAAAATTTTTATTGAAGCTGGATTTGAATGGAGGCTTCCGGGTTGCTCTATGTGCCTTGCAATGAATCCGGATAAACTTGTGGGGGATCAGATCTCAGTATCCACTTCAAACAGAAATTTTAAAGGTAGACAGGGATCCTCCACCGGCAGAACGATACTGGCAAGCCCGTTGACTGCTGCAGCATCAGCAATTGCCGGCGCAGTGGCTGATCCAAGAGAAATCTTTTCAATAAAGTAAAAAGGAGATTACTATGGGTATAGATCCAATAAAAACAGTAAAGGGAAGAATAATACCTATCATAGGTGACGATATAGATACCGATAGAATTATACCCGCAAGGTATCTAAAATGTGTCACTTTTGATGGGATCGGGGAATTTGCTTTTTATGATGAGAGATTTGAAAACGATGGTACTCCCAAAAATCACCCCATGAACGACCCAAAATACAAAGGTGCCAACATAATCCTCAGTGGAAACAATTTTGGCTGTGGATCCTCCAGAGAGCATGCCCCACAGTCCATAAAAAGAGCCGGATTCCAGGCAATTATTGCTGAAAGTTTTGCAGAGATATTTTACGGCAATTCATTAACACTGGGGATAGTGTGCGCTACACTTCCAAAAGAAAAGATAAAAGAGATTTCGGAAATTATAGCAAATAATCCATCTATTGAATGTTTGATCGACATTGAAAATAAAACCCTGGTGGTGGGAAACAACACTTACAACATCGAAATAAAAGAAAGTGCCAGAAAGGCTTTGATTGACGGCACATACGATAGTCTGGGTGAACTATTGAAAAACATGGACAAAATTATAGAATTCGAAAAAGGGTTGAAATATAGATTTGTTTAGATTAAAATTCAAAGTATGAAAAAGATAGAATCATTCTTTGAAAAACTTCTCTGGCACAGTAGACTATTTCTTTTATTTGCGGTCATTTCATCTGTTTTTGCTGCCATAATACTGATTTTTATGGGAACACTCGATATATTTATCCTTTTTAAAAAGCTAATATACTCAATCGAAAACTATTCTTACTACGAATCGATCCAGAAGGAATCACTGGGGAAAATTATCGGAGCAATAGACAACTACCTCATATCTACTGTACTTTTCATATTCGGTATAGGACTATATGAATTGTTTATCAGCAAAATAGATCTGCTGGAAGAGGATAATAAATCATCCAAAATCCTCGTCATCCACTCCCTTGACCAACTGAAAGATAAAATAGCAAAAGTGGTTGTGATGGTCCTCATAGTGACATTTTTCAAGTATTCCATAAGCCAGAAAGATTGGGACATGATAAAGCTCCTCATTCTGGCAGCTGGCACACTGCTGGTATCTTTCTCTCTTTATATAATAAACGCCAAAGGTAGTCACGATGGAGAAAAATAGCAATTTGCATACAAAAATTGAAAAAATTAGTTGACTATTTAAAAAAAAGATGTTATTAACTCAATCCTTTTAGAAAATGGAGGTAACAATGATTGCGATATTAAAAACAGGTGGAAAGCAGTATATAGTTAAGGCTGGCGATGTTATAAAAGTTGAAAAGATAGAAGGTGAGCCTGGTGCTCTTGTAAAGTTGGATACTGTGCTTATGGTCTCTGATGGTTCAAATGTGCAGGTGGGCGCTCCCACAGTACAAGGTGCCTTTGTGGAAGCAGAAATTATTGAACAAACAAGAGGTGAAAAGGTTATTGCTTTCAAAAGAAGACCAAGACATGACTTCAAAAAGAAGATAGGTCATAGGCAACATCTCACAAAAATTAAAATAAAAGATATAAAAGTAAGTTAGGAGGCGTGAAATGGCTCACAAGAAAGCTGGTGGTAGTACAAGAAACGGTAGGGATAGTCACAGTAAACGCCTTGGAGTAAAAAGATCTGATGGCCAGGTAGTTGTGGCTGGAAATATCATAGTTAGACAGAGAGGAACACAGTTTAAACCTGGTAAAAATGTAGGTTGCGGCAAAGATTATACCCTTTTCGCTCTCGTTGATGGAAAGGTAAAATTTGAAGATAAAGGCTCAAGAGGTAAATTTGTTTCAGTATATACAGAGCAGACAGCTTAATAATATATTCCCCCTAAGACATTTAAGGGTGCATATGCACCCTTTTTTTTTACGTAAAGAGGTTTTAAATTGAAGTTCATAGATACTGTTAAGATAATTGTAAAAGCTGGAGATGGTGGTGATGGATGCATAAGCTTCCGCAGGGAGAAGTATGTCCCCAAAGGTGGACCTGATGGTGGACATGGCGGAAGAGGTGGAGATGTCATTCTGGTGGGAGATAAATCAAAGCATACCCTTTTAGACCTCAATTACAAGCATATATACAAAGCCGAAAGGGGACAACACGGACGGGGAAATGATCAAAACGGTAAATCTGGTGACGATCTACTCATAAATGTACCGTTGGGTACAGTGGTAAAAGAGATTGAAACCGGTGATATAATCGGCGAGATACTTGAAGACGGTCAAAAATTAATAGTGGCAAAAGGTGGTAGAGGTGGCAGAGGGAATTTAGCTTTTGTAAGTCCAACCCAAAGAGCACCAAGAATTGCCGAACCTGGTGAACCGGGGGAGGAAAAAAACCTCATACTGGAGCTTAAACTGATTGCGGATGTTGGGATCGTGGGATTCCCTAATGCAGGTAAATCTACGTTTATTTCTGTCGTTTCTGCAGCAAAACCCAAAATAGCTGATTACCCGTTCACCACATTAACTCCAAATTTAGGTGTGGTAAAACGTGAATTTGGAAGGTCATTTGTATTAGCCGATATGCCAGGTTTAATCGAAGGAGCCCACATGGGACTCGGTCTGGGGATTCAGTTTCTACGTCATATTGAAAGAACTAAGTTTATCCTCCATTTTATAGACTCCTCAATTGAAGAATCGATGGTGGAAAACTATTTGAAAATAAGAAATGAACTTAAATCTTATTCTGAAGAATTGGCAAATAAGTATGAAGTGGTGGTTGCCACAAAAATCGATTCAGTAAATTTAGATAATCTAAGAGATTTTGAAAACTTCATCAAAGATAAAGATTTCTTTAAAATATCAGCCATTACAATGGAGGGTGTGGAAGATTTAATTAGATTTATAAGTGAAAAGCTTTCAGAGATTGACCCACAGAATATGCAAGACAACCAATAGCCCCGTTGTAATGAGGATTTTTCAAAACATCAACCTTTTTCGAAAGATGAATAGATAAAAAGTGCAGTACCCCACTCAGTCTCACAACCCCACCACTGGCATATATACTATGTTTTGTATATTTTTTAACCAGAGGGAGTATCCTGCGGGCAATGGAGTCATTAACACCCGCCGCAATAGATTCAAGAGAATAACCCTCAGCTATTTTACTGATGATCTCCGATTCTGCAAAAACAGAACATGTTGAACTCAATTTTGCAGCATTTTCATAGCACCTACCAAACTCTTCCACAGGGGTCTTTAAAATATCAGCCGCAGTTTCTATAAATCTACCTGAGCTTGCGGCACATTTATCATTCATGACAAAGTCTTCTATATATCGATCCCTGACAACGATAACTTTGCTATCCTGTCCGCCAATATCTATTAAAACAAAATTATCTAAATCGATCTGCTCCAATGCTCCACGGTAATGAGCTTTTATCTCTGATATAACTTCAACATTTTTAAAATTTAAAAGATTTCTACCATACCCGGTGGCAACGATTCTCTCCGGCATTTCTGGTAAAAAAGATGGATCTATTAAGAGTTCACCATCTATTCTTTTTACATATTTTCTATAAAATTCAACGGTATCGTATAACCTATATTCTACTTTACCATCAAACAGCATAGCTATCTTTACAAATCTACTGCCTAAATCTATGCCCGCATACATTTTTTAGCTTCCAACATCTCAATAAACGATTCTAACCTTATCTTTGTCCTTGCATCCAGCCCTTCCGGTTCATTCCCTTCTATCGTAATTACCGGGATATCAATCTCCTTTTTAATAATCACATCCTGTATCTGTCGGTAGCAAAATGATTGAACATAATGAATAATACCATCCAGCCCTCTTGACTGTATCTCTTTTTTTATATCTTTCAACCTGTGGTAAATATCATAGGGGTAGGTGTAATCGATAAAGTTTTGTATGTAATCGTCATGCATAAAAGGCATCGAAAACTGCCTTTGAATTTCATTAAACACAACAGAAACCCCTTTACCCTCCAAAAATTGATATAGATCTGTGAATATTGGAGGCACCCCTATTACACCAAGCTTTATTTTGTGTTCTTTCTTCTCTCTTTGTACCGCTTCACCAAGAAAGCTCTCCAATTCCTGTTCAAATCTTTGGGGATCAGAGTTGAAATCTGTGGAGGATACAAGCCAGAGATGATTTTCAAAACCGCTCACATAACCATCAATGGTCAACCTATCAAGATAGATGAGCTTTTCCCTCAGAGGCTTTAATCTTTTTGCAATCTCTATACTTTCCTTTAAATTACCACCAATAGATTTAGCAAGATGTTCCATCTGTTCTTTTATAAAATTATACTTATCCTTTTCACCATAAGGGTAGGCAAAAGTGTAAACCGGAACCCCCTCTGAACGGAGAATCTCCATCAGTGCATGAGTATTGCTACAATCCCCTTCTGTTACAGCAATTACTTCATCCACGGCATTATCCATTACTACGGCAAGCATCCCCTTGATCCAGTTACAGCAATTTCTTGGCAACCCATACTCTTCCGCAAAGGAGATCTTCTTGTGGGGAGATTTTGATGTTATAAAGATATTATTAAGATCTACGGGGATCTTCCCGGCAGAAAGAATTATTTCCACAGGTATAGTTGTGGTAAACCCCACTTTCTTCATTGAAGACTATAATCGATGTATCTTCTTATCTCTCTATGTAGACCGGTGCGATTTTTGAAAATTATCGTATTTTTTTCAAAAAAATTGTCGATCTCATCAAAATCCGCAATATCAACTTCCCTGCCATCATTCAGCGTTACTCTGTAAACTTTGGTAAAATCGTTCTGTTTTACAATTTTCCCTTTCAAAGCCTCATTCTTTCGTAAGACCTTTATCTGGATCTCCTGCTCATCCACCTGAAATTCGATCTCATCCCATCTCATATTTTTATAAACTATCATCCATCTACTCATAACCATACTCACAATTTTTTTACAACAATACAAATTATACCTTTTTTAGAAAAAAACAAGGATATTCCACATCCACCCATTCCATGATTAACCGACTCACCAATTTACCCATTTTTCTTACTGTCTGGGATCTTTTCAGATTTGCACAATCTCTTCTCCTGATTTGCCACTCTACCGCATGATTTGCAGTAAAACTTAGGATTTTGTATAGATTCTATAAACTTATCGTAATCATCCTTTGGTGAAATCTTACACATTGTCCTGGCCATAGCATACCTCCTAAGAGTGTAAAAAAGATACACATCCTTCGTTAAATTACAATCAGCTATTGTTAATTATTGCCCTCGATATCATTCATTATTCCATTCTTGAGTAAGATAATCGTAAACCTTCTGGTAAAATTCGCCATCTATCACCCCTATGATAGCATCATCCAAAAACAAAATACCTTCCTTAGACACTTTTACTACTTTTATCCCTCCATCCGTTTTATTTTGGAAGTATGTGGTCACTTTTGACGAAGATATATCTAATTCAAGCTTGTGAATTGCATAATCATCAGACAAAAAACTATTCTTTATGTTGATTAAGTAATTATCGATTTCAGCAGTAAAAGCATACCTTCCAATATCTGCTACTATAGATTCATTGTTTTTCTCACCCAATAGTTTGTTAAGCAATACTGATGCGATCTCATCTGCTTTTTTGTAGTCAAAATTTTTCTCATCTTCCATAGAAAAGCACAGTATCGATTTTTGCAAATTTACGAGAATATTTTTATCCTTTTCAAAATCACCTTCATGTATCAGTAACTCACTTATGAATCGTTGTATTTTCTCGATATCTTTAAAACTCATCTTCACCTCTTTTTTTGAATTCTTCCAATACCCCTTGAGTTTTGAGAATTTATTTATAACCATGCGGGATAAACATTAAAAATGAGGGGCATTATTATTTAACATAAAACCATTTCCAAACATTTCAATAATCAATATTATTGCCGTCACCCCATAGTCCATAAAATAAATAGCAGAGACATCTCCACCGCACAGTCAAATGGAATCGATACTATTATGATTTATTATAAAAATTAAGGTAACTAATCTAAACAACCTCCACCACACCACTGGAATTTTCGATATACGCTCTGTTTCTGCCATTTTCCTTTGCTAAATAGAGAAGGTTATCCGCCTTTTTGATATATTCATCTATATTTGGGTAGTAACTGTTGCAATATTTCACCCCAATACTTGTTGTATAGGATATCACAAAATTGTTATAATTTACGGAAGAGTTTCTGATGGAGTAGAGGATCTTTTTTGTTATCTTATAAAGGTTTTCCTCATCTATATTCTGCAAGACCACAATCAGCTCTTCCCCACCAAATCTCCCCACAAAATCTGTTTTCCTTACAGATGACTTTACCCTGTGGGCAAAATCGATAATCACTTTATCTCCGCAGTCATGTCCATAGGTATCATTTATATTTTTAAATTTATCTAAATCCATCAGAATAACACTGAACATAGTTCCATACCTTTCAAAGTTATAATTCAGGATATTGAGCTGCTCTAATATATACCTTCTATTGTAAAGTCCAGTCATTGGATCTGTGGTGGCCATTTGATAAAGCTCATTGTTTATGCGGTCAAGATAATCATAAAGCTTTTTGGTTCTTATATTTGCTGTAACCCTTAGCATTATACTTTCTGGGGAAAGGGGTTTTAATGTGTAGTCATTTGCCCCAAAAAGCATAAGTGATCTTAATACCGTACTCTCTCGTGAATCGGTTATGATAATGATAGGCACCTTTTTCATAGTTCCCATCTTCCTGATCTTTTTAATCAGCTCAAGCCCCTTATTCTTACCTATATCCAGGTCTATAATGATAATATCTGGATTTTTGGATAATAACTCTATCTCCAGATCATCCTCTTTCTTAAAATTGAATACCTGCATCCCAAGGGAGTGAAGCACGTTATTGATTATGACTTCATCATTTTTATGATTTATTATTGTACAGGCAATGGATCCTCTTACATTCGATATTTCTATCAGCTCCACAAGTTCATCCACATAACTTACAATGGAATCGTCTATTTTTGTCCTTACGAGGTAATCTATTGCTCCTGATTCAATGGCAATCCGCCTTCTTTCATCATTGTCTTCAGAGCTGATAATAACAACCGGAACATTTTTAAAATGTTCATTTACATACCTGCACAACTCATTCCCAAAACCATCTTTAAATTCATACGCCACCAGCACAAGGGAAGGGATAGCAAGAGAAAGCATCCTTCTGGCTTCTACGATAGATTCAGCCATAAGTATATTGTATTTATCTGAAAGATAGTATTCCAAAACAAATCTTGACACTTTTGAAGGGTCTGCTATAAGTATATACTTTTTCATAATTAACCAAATGTTATACATTATAATACACCGGAGGAATAATGTCAATAAGAGTTAGATTTGCCCCCAGTCCCACAGGACACATACATGTGGGTAATGCCAGAACAGCCCTTTTTAATTATCTTTTCGCTAAAAAAAATAATGGTGTTTTTATCTTAAGAATAGAAGATACCGATCTTGAAAGATCCACCTTAGAATCTGAAAATATAATATACGAAGACCTAAAATGGCTTGGACTTGATTGGGATGAGGGGCCTATTGTGGGGGGAGATTTTGGCCCATACAGACAGAGTGAAAGACTACTTATATATGATGAATATGTAAAAAAACTCATATCAGAAGGGTTTGCCTATGAGTGTTTTTGCTCCAAAGATGAACTGGAAGCTGAAAGAGAAAAAGCAAAAATGGAAGGAAGACAACCGATATACAATGGCAAATGCAGAAATTTGATCAGTGAAGAGAAAATTAGACTTAAAAATAGTGGTATCAAGCCCTCCATAAGGTTTCATGTGAAAGAAAAAGAGGTGCTTGTGAAAGATTTCATCAAAGGAGATGTTTTATTCCCCACAGATACCTTTGGGGATTTTGTAATAGTTCGTCCTGATGGCATCCCCACTTATAATTTTGCAGTTGTAATAGATGACGCACTTATGCATATAACCCACGTTATAAGAGGGGATGATCACCTAAATAATACACCAAAACAGATCCTTATATATAATGCTCTTAATTTCAAACTACCTATCTTTGTGCATATCCCAATGATTTTGGGTAGTGATCATTCCAAGCTAAGTAAAAGACATGGGGATACCTCCCTTAACCTTTTCAAAGATAAAGGCTATCTGCCAGAGGCTATGTTTAATTTCCTGGCCCTCCTCAGCTGGTCTGCACCTGATGATAAAGAAATTATGGGAAAAGAGGAGATTATCTCGCTATTTACCCTTGATAGAATATCAAAAAGCTCAGCTGTATTCGATTTTGCAAAGCTCAAATGGATGAATGGTCATTACATCAGAACCCTTGACAAAGATCGTTTATTTTCTGAAGCCATCCCTTTTTTAGAAAAAGCTGGACTTATGACGGAAGATTTTAAGAATAAGTATAAGGTAAATATCCCAGATATGATCTTTTCTTTGAGGGAAAAATTTGAAATTTTTACCGAGCTCCCGGATCTTTTCAAAGTTTATACCGAATTTAATGAAAACTTAGATGGTGAAGCGGTTGAACTTTTAAAACTTCCCACGTCAAAAGCTGTTTTGGAAGCTTTTAGAGATGCCATATTGGGGAAAACATATATTACAGCTGAAGAATACAAACAAATTACTGCAGAAATCCAGAAGTCAGTGGGTGTAAAAGGAAAGGCACTTTTTATGGTCTTAAGAGTAGGGGTTACAGGGCTTACAAAAGGTGCCGATCTGGATAAGATAGTTACACTTCTTTCGGTTGAAGATCTTATACAAAGATTGGATAAGGCCCTTAAAATAATGAGCCAGATATGTTGAAAGTAGGTATCTTAGGTAGACCCAACGTAGGGAAATCGACACTTTTTAATAGAATAGCCGGCAGAAGAATAGCCATCACAGATGACATGCCGGGTGTCACAAGAGATATGCTGGAAACTATCTGCCACTGGGAAGGGAAGTATTTTTTACTTATAGATACCCCTGGTTTTGATCTGAAGGATGACATCATAAAAAAAGAGATGCACAAACAGTTTTTCTCAGCACTTGAAGAGGTGGATCTGGTCATTTTAATGTTAGACGGCAAAGAGGGGCTGCATCCTCTGGATGAAATCGTTGTATCGATGATGAGGGAAAAAAATATCCCATTTATTCTGGTGGTGAATAAAATAGATAGTGATGAAAGGGAATTAAACGTTGCTGAGTTTTACAAGCTTGGCATTGATGATATGTTATCCATAAGTGCAAATCATGGTAGAAATGTTGACATACTTCTTGATAAAATCGTTTCTCATATAAAAGAAAATCCCGAAAATTGCATTGAAGAGGAAAGACTTAAAATCGTCGTCATAGGTAGACCGAATATGGGCAAATCGAGCCTTATCAATGCCTGGTTAAATGAGGAAAGAGTAATCGTAACCCCAATTCCTGGCACCACGAGGGACGCTGTGGATAGCTATTTTGAATTTGAAGGCGATAAATATATCTTAATCGACACTGCCGGAATAAGAAAAAAGTCTGTAATGTTTAAAGATCGAATAGAAAAATATGGTTACTACAGAGCCTACGACTCCATTGAAAGATCCGATGTGGTGGTGGCACTTATTGATGCAACTGAAGGTGTAACTGAAAAGGATGTAAAAATTGTGGCTGATGCATACGAATTGGGTAAGCCTGTAATAATTGCTTTAAACAAATGGGATCTTCTAGAGGATAAAGCAGAAGCCCAGAAACATTTAGTATCTGATATAGAAGATAAATTCAAATTCATCTACAAACCTAAATACATTTTCATATCCGCAGCAACAAAGAAAAATATATTCAAGATTTTTAAGATGGCAAAGCAGCTTTTCGATGAGACAAACAAACGGGTACCCACTTCAAAACTGAATGAGATACTGGAGATTGCCCAGGCGAAGCATCAGCCCCCAATGATAAAAAATAGAAGATTGAAGTTTTACTACATGACACAGGTGGGGGTCAATCCACCAGAATTTGTGGTATTTGTAAACTATCCAGATGCTGTGCATTTTTCTTATCAGCGATATCTGTTTAATATGGTGCGGGAATACTTTGGATTTGAAGGGATTCCTATGAAGATACATTTTAGAGGTAAAAAAGATACAAAAATAAATTAAAACCATTTGAGGTGTTGTATGAGATCAAATATCGCAAAAGGAAACAGTGGACTAACCTATGAAATTAGGAATATTGTTCTTGTGGCGGAAGAACTGAAAAAAAATGGTATAGAGGTAACGTGGGAAAATATCGGTGATCCTGTCAACAAGGGGGAAATAATTCCGGAATGGATGAAAGATATCGTAAAAGATGTTGCATCCAAAAATGAAAGCTACGCCTATTCCCCAACAAAGGGCGTCCTGTCTACGAGAGAATACCTTGCCAATCAGATTAATAAAAGAGGTGGAATACAGATAACTCCCGATGATATACTTTTTTTTAATGGACTGGGGGATGCAGTAGACAAACTTTATAGCTGTCTCCGTCCCGATTTAAGGGTATTGCTCCCGGAGCCCACATATTCATCCCATTATATCTCTGAAGTTGCCCATGGGTCAATTCCCCCATTGACTTATAGAATGAATCCTGCAAACAACTGGCAACCAGATCTAAATGAGATTAGAGAAAAGGTTCGCAGGTACAAAGCAATTGTAGGTATACTTGTATTAAACCCTGACAACCCCACAGGATTTGTCTACCCTGAGAATTTATTAAAAGAGATTGTACAAATAGCAAAGGAAAACGATCTGTACCTCATTTTTGATGAAATTTATAACAAAATTGTTTACAATGGTAAAAAAAGTGTTCTACTGGCGGACATAGTGGGGGATACACCGGCAATCAGCCTGAAGGGGATCTCCAAAGAGTTCCCATGGCCAGGTTCCAGGTGTGGATGGATGGAGTTTTATAATACTGATAAGGATGAATCCTTCAAAGAATACGTAAACACAATAGTTCAGAAGAAGATGTCTGAAGTTTGCTCCACAACTCTCCCACAAATGGCACTCCCTATCATTATGGAACACCCTGAATACAACAATTATTTACTCGAGCGATCAACACACTATCAAAAGCTATCCAATATAGCTTACGATATTTTAAAAGAAAATAAATACCTTTTCGTAAATAGGACTGATGGCGCTTTTTACATGGCTGTTGCCTTCAAAGATGGTATTTTAAACAATAAAATGAAATTGAAAATTGCAAATAAAAATGTGGAGAGTTTTGTAGAAAAACTGATGGATCCTGATATGGAGCTGGACAAAAGATTTGTATATTACCTCTTAGGTTCTACCGGTATCTGTGTAGTACCACTCACATCATTTTACACAGACATACCTGGTTTTAGAATGACCCTTCTGGAAAAAGATCTGAATAAATTTGAAAAAACAGTAAAAACAATATCCGATAAAGTAATAGAATATGTAGAAAGTGTTTAACACTAAGGATAGGTTTCACCTATCCTTTTTTGCCATATTGACTTACTGAAGATAAACGAAAAAATATAGCCATAAAATAATTTTTTACGTCCATGCTATTTGATTATCTTGTTATAATTTATTTAATATTAAAATCAATTTTATTAAGCTTTTATTAAACCATACAATCAAACACCTATATATTTGGCAGTTTAATTAATTTTAAATTGACATTTCATCGATAAAATTAAGAATAGTTCTTCTTATCAAAATAAACAATCAATTCAGGAGATTTTATGAGTATTGCTTATTTTAAAGAATTTAAACCAAAACTTTTTACAGTTTTAAAAAAAGGGTATACAACTAAAAATCTCTCTTCAGATCTAATAAGTGGTCTCATCGTAGCCATTGTTGCTTTACCATTATCTATGGCTTTTGCAATCGCAAGTGGAGCTTCACCTGAGAAAGGTTTATACACTGCCATCATCGGTGGGTTTTTGATATCATTACTCGGCGGGAGCCGATATCAGATTGGTGGACCAGCAGGTGCTTTCATTGTAATCGTTTATGGTATTATTTATAAGCATGGCTATGACGGCTTGATGCTTGCTACAATCATTGCTGGTTTAATACTAATCTTGATGGGATTATTAAAATTGGGTTCTGTGATAAAGTTTATACCATACCCTGTCACAAAAGGTTTTAGTGCGGGTATCGCAATGATAATTTTTATCACACAACTCAATGATTTTTTTGGTATGGGCATAAAGAAAGTTCCATCTGAATTTTTTGAAAAAATCATGACATATTTTGAACACATCTCTGATATAAATCTAACCACCACATTAATTGGTGTATTGTCAATTTTGATAATAATCTACTCCAAAAAGATTACCACAAAAATTCCAGGTCCCTTTATTGCCGTAATTTTTGGCGTTGCAATTATGTATATTTTAAAATTACCTATAGAAACAATTCAGGATAGATTTGGATCAATACCAAACAGTTTACCTCATCCCCAGCTACCTCCTTTTTCATTAGCAAAAATCAAAGCAGTAATAACAGATGCCGTCACTATTGCTATACTTGGTGCAATAGAATCCCTCTTAAGTGCAGTGGTTGCTGATGGCATGACAGGTAGTAAGCATAGGTCAAATATGGAATTGATAGCTCAGGGGATTGCAAACATAGCATCACCCTTATTTACAGGTCTACCCGCCACTGGAACAATCGCAAGAACTGCAACAAACATAAAAAATGGCGCATTTTCACCACTTAGTGGGATATTCCATGCATTATGGGTCTTATTGTTTATGTTACTTTTATCACCAATAATCATAAAAATCCCCTTTGCAACACTTGCAGCAATTCTAATCGTAGTAGCATACAATATGAGTGAATTAGATCACATAAAAGACCTCTTTAAAGCTCCAAAAAGTGATATCTCCGTATTTCTCACAACCTTCCTGCTTACGGTAATTATAGATTTAAATGTGGCAATCCAGGTAGGAATGCTCCTTGCAGTATTGCTATTCATGAGAAGAATGATATCTATGACAGAAATAAAAGACCTGAAAATTGAATTGGATAAGTCAGAAGAAAAAGATGAGGAAGACATTTTCGACCCGGATGCAACTTACAACAAGATAATTCCTAATGGAGTCGACTTATATGAATTAAGTGGACCTTTCTTTTTCGGTGTAGCTGACAAAGTAAAAAACACACTAACATCAATAGAAAATACCCCAAAAGTTTTTATATTGAGAATGCGTAATGTACCTATGGTGGACGCCACAGGGATGCATGCCCTTATCGAAATATGTGAATACTTTATGAAAAGGAAAACTAAAGTAGTTTTATCCGGAGTAAACCCCTATGTTAAATCATTACTACTTAAGGCTGGAGTAGATCAATTAATAGGTGAAGAAAATATTACTGATCATATAGATAAGGCTCTGGAGGTTGCAAAGAAATACTTATAAAATCCACATCTTTAAATATTTGTATGGTTAATTTAAGGCTTAAAATTAAGAATTTAATTGCTAATGTTTACAAAAAAAAGATTCATGACAGACAGGGGGTATTTTTACTTGACTTATTTTTAGTTATAATATATAAGCTTTCAATTTTTATGAAACTAACTATTGTTTTGGCTGGAAAAGTCAAAGATAACGATTACCAGAGGATTATAAATGACTATGCAACCAGGTTAAACTCGTTTGTGAATTTCGAGTTTAGGGAGCTTAAGGTGGCAGAAGATCTTCCACTTAAAGATAAAGAGATTGTAAAACTATTTGAATTAGGTAAAGATAGCTTCAAGATAGCAATGGATTTGGAAGGTGAAAGCTACACATCAGAATCGTTTGCAAATTTTTTAAATGAAACGTTGAACATAAAAAAAAATGTGGTATTCTATATAGGTGGAGCTTTTGGATTGGGGAAACAGTTTCTTTCCAGATGTGATAAATTGATATCGCTATCAAGGATGACTATGGCGCACAAAGTTGCCCTTTTAGTACTATTTGAGCAGATTTATAGAGCATTTACTATAATTAGTGGTCACCCCTACCACAAATGAAACTATTTGAAATAGTTTCGTAATAGGAGGATTTATGGATCAAAACTTTTTAGAATCTCAAAAACAGATTCTTTTGAAGATGAGAGAAGAGTTAAAGCAGAAGCTAAAAGAGAAGTACTCTGAAGCGATCTCTTTTGGTACCGAGGATGGGCAGGATTCAGCTGATGAAGCTTATAACTTATACAACAAAAACATTATGCTCGGAAGGGTTGAAACAGATGCTTTAAAACTTAATCTTGTGGAGCAGGCTCTGAAAAGAATAGAAGAGGGTACATACGGCATCTGTATTGAATGTGGTTGCGATATCGAGGAAAAGAGATTAAAGCAGGTTCCTTTCGCAAGATATTGCGTAGACTGTAAAACAGAGCTTGAGAAAAAAGGTCTCATAAAGATGTAATTATGAAAAAGGTTGTATTGCTTATACTGGATGGTTGGGGTTACAGAGAAGAGAAAGAACACAATGCAGTGTTACTCTCCAATCCTCAAAACTTTCTGAAATTGTGGAATGAATCCCCTAAAAGACTTATTAATGCCAGTGAAGAATTTGTGGGTTTACCATCAGGGCAGATGGGTAACTCCGAAGTTGGACACACCAATATTGGGGCAGGTAGGATCGTTTATCAGGATCTGGTAAGGATTCAAAAAGCAATACAATCAAAAGAGATAAATAATAATAAAACCCTTCAAACTTTTTTTGAAAATATCAAAAAATACAATGGGTCTCTTCATCTATTTGGACTTCTAAGTGACGGCGGCGTCCATAGCCATATAGATCATTTAAAAGGTCTGATTAATATCGCTAAAGAAGCCGGGATCGGTAAAACATTTATACATGCTTTTATGGATGGTAGAGATACCCCCCCCACAAGTGGTAAAGGGTTTCTTGAAGACCTTTTAAATTTTTTAAAATCGATTAATTATGGAACTATAGCCACTGTTATCGGTAGATACTATGCTATGGATAGGGATAAAAGATGGGATAGAGTGGAAAAGGCTTACAATGCGATTGTTTTTTCAAAAGGTGAAAATTACACTTCTCCCATCGAAGCATGTGAAGTATCATATAAAAATAACATTACTGATGAATTTATCACGCCAAAAGTAATTGGTAATTATGATGGAATAAAAGATAATGATGGTATCCTTTTCTTCAATTTCAGAGCGGATAGGGCAAGGGAACTCACCAGAGCATTTATAGAAACTGATTTCAATTTCTTTGAAACAAGAAAGTTTTCCAATCTCCCTTTTGTCACAATGACAGAATACGATGCTACGTTTAAGCTTCCATATCTTTTTGCACCGGAGGATCTAAAAAACACTCTTGGGGAATATTTAAGCAATCTCAAATTAACCCAATTAAGAATTGCAGAGACAGAAAAATATGCCCACGTAACATTTTTCTTCAATGGTGGAAGAGAAATTGAATTTGGAGGGGAATCCAGAATCCTTATCCCGTCACCCAAGGATGTACCCACTTATGACCTAAAACCAGAAATGAGTGTTGAAAAGGTTGTGGATAATTTTATTGATTCCTGGAAAAAGCATAAATTTGATCTTACCGTTATGAATTTTGCCAACCCAGACATGGTGGGTCATACCGGCGTGGAGGAAGCTGCAATAAACGCCTGCAAAAAGGTGGATGAACAATTGGGAAGAGTCGTTCAATTTGCAAAAGAAAACGATTTAGCACTCATCGTAACAGCTGATCATGGAAATAGTGAAGAGATGTGGGACTACAAGACCAACCAACCTCATACCGCCCACACCACAAATCCAGTACCTTTTATAATTTTTAATTACAATTGTGAAATCGATTCAGCCGTAAAAGATGGTAAGCTGGCAGACATCGCCCCCACTATATTAACAATAATGGACCTGCCAATCCCCCCAGAGATGACAGGGGTACCTTTGATAAAACGGAAGAATTAGACGCAATATATTGGACAGCTTCATAATCTTTTATTATTCTTTGATCTTTTCGATCAAATTTACTATTATCTTTGGATCCCTTGATTTCAAAATGTACTCTTCTGCATAAAGAGCATTGAAATTTCTTTTATACTCATCATGTGCCGTCAAAAGATACACCGGAACGTTAGGAGAGACCTTTTTTAACTCCCGTAAAACGGTCAATCCATCTTTATCCGGCATATTGACATCCAGTAATACCAAATCTGGTTGAAACATATAAAATTCATTGGTGGCTTCGTGTGGATTGTTTATCGATTTCACTTCAAAGCCGTAATCCTTAAGATAATCCTCATACAGTCTTGCCACGTTTGGTTCATCGTCCACTATCAAAATCTTCTTTACTTTCATACTTCCCCCTCAGATGGTATAAATATTTTGACCATTGCGCCATCATCATAATTATCCAGCCATATCTGACCCTGATGGGCGGATACTATCTTATGGCATATGGATAGCCCAAGGCCTGTACCTGCTTCTTTGGTGGTGACAAAAGGCTCAAAAGGCCTCTGGATAATTTCAATTGGGAAACCATCCCCCGTATCCCTTATTATAATGTTAATTCCATTCTTCACTCTCTCCACATCTATAGTGATCTCCCCATCGTTTTCAATAGACTGAATGGAGTTTTTAATAAGATTCACAAATATCTGCTTAAATTTTCTTGGATCAATATAGGCGATTAAATCCTCAGGACAATTTATCTTCACCATGATCCTTTTTATCATAAGCTCATCTTTAAAGAATTCCTCTAAATCCATAAGTAGGGAATATAATGAGACTTTCTCCCTTTTAATATTAAATATTTTTGAATATGTCAGGATATCATTTACAATCTGCTCTAATCTTGTGGTCTCAGACTGAATGATCTTAAGATAGCTCAGTCCTCTCTCATCTGAGACATATCTTTCCAATCTTTTGGCGAATCCACCAATGGAAACTAAGGGATTTTTTATCTCATGAGCTACCGAAGCGGTGATCTTCCCCATGTGCGTCAAAGTGCTACTTACTTCGATACTTTCTTTAAAGTAGGCCACATCTTCCTTTGAAAGTTTCAGTTGTTTTGTAATGCTGGAGTAGTTAATTCCAAGAGATACCAATCTTGATACAAGTCTCAACGAGGCATCGTCTTTCGCCTTAGTACCATCATCTTCTAATAACACCACCCCAACCACACCTTTGATATTATATACTGGAATTATAATTGTATTTTTATCAAAATACCTTTCTATATTCTTGCCTGGCAATTCACTATAATTTACAGTTACGACTTTATCGAAAAACATGGCATCAGCTATCTTCCCTCTATTACTCAAATCTATTTGACAACTTTTAATAGCCCTATTTTCAAAGATAATATCTTCATTATCTCTTTTAAGATAAACCACCCCCCTCAACTTGAGCAGTTTATCATTTAAAATAAAAAATGCCGTTTTTTCAGCCAAGTTAGAGGAAATTATATGTTTTAAAGTGAAGTATAGAATCTCATCTATGCTTTTCTCATTGATAATCATATCAACATATTCAATCAATACATCATCATTAAAAATTTTTTCCCCATTTTTTAATAATTCTATTATTTTTGCAATACCATCAACAATTTGTTCTTTCTTCTCAATATTAGGGAAGCCTACTATGGTCTCAATATCATAACCATCTATCTTAATCTGCTTTTCAATACCGGCAGATTTTTCACCAATCTCCATCAAAGCATTACCATCTTTTGATATCAAAAGGTATTTCACTGCCACATCTGATCTGTTGTTCATCTTTTTCATAATTTTATTATAGCAGGATTTTTACAAAATTAAAAATTTTTTGAATTTTTTTTAGACAATTTTTGAAAGGTAATCCTCAAAGTTTTTTAAAAGCTGCTGCCAGTCATCACTTATTCTCAATTCCAGAAAGCTCTTAAGGGTTTTCTGGTAGAATTGTTTTATTAGATCAAAGTAAAGGAGTCTCTCCATCACTTTATCATCAAACTCCTCCGCCAGTGACTTAGGAGCTACGATCCCTGTGATCCTTAGAGGGGATGTTTTCAAAACAAAATCGATAGTAATATTTTTACCGTTTAGAGTCATAGTGATCTGTTTGATAACCTTGGAGTCTTTGAGAGAGGTATACATCTCTGCACAGTCGGATATATTACTTGATTCTATATCCACCTTTTCTCCGTTTTCAGGAGAGATAAAACTCACCTTACCTTTCGGCAGATAAGTGTAATATTCGGTGTTTAATTCAATTTCGTTTTCGCCTATAAAATAATTCATCAGCAAAAATTGAAGATATTCATTTTCAAGGAAGCTTAGATCTTTTTTTATCATCTTTATGACCACCTTATAACTGCAGCACTCTGTCCATTTTTGAAGGGCTATTTAAAACTCTTTTGGCAAGCTCCACAAATGTTTCCTGATAGATAGATATATCAAATGCACTTTTAAAAAGATGCGAAAGGGCCTCAAAAATCTTTGTGGTTTGCACCGATATAAAAGCCTCTTTATTCTCCGGCACCAGAAGAATTTCCACAATGGTAGAATTGGGAACCGCAGATTTTGTTAGTCTGTTCGTAAGCGTATTTTTTATAAATTCCACATCCATTTTGGAGAGAAACTCCTTTCGATTCTCCTCCATAAACTTTTTCTTCAATGCCACAAATTCAAGATTGAAGTATTTTGCATTGATCTTTTTTTCATCATACCTCATCCCAAACAATATATGCTCACCATACAGCAATGAACTATCCTGAAAACTTTCCTTTTCCGGATATTCAAATGGTACAAAGCCATAATTGATATTTTTTTCATCACTATAAAGAGCGTTAAAGGAATACTGTTCTAGGATATCACTCAACTGGAGAGTGTTAAAAGAAAATGGATCGTTGAAGTAAACCCTGAATAGATTCATCGAACCTGATAAAATACCCATATAATCACCAAAAAACAGGGGGGATAGCCCCCCCTAAGAATTTTTATTTTTATTATTGTTGTTTTAATGCAGCATGCGCCGCAGCAAGTCTTGCAACAGGTACCCTATAAGGTGAACAGCTCACATAATTAAGCCCCACTCTGTGACAGAAGAAGATTGAAGCAGGATCACCACCATGTTCCCCACAGATACCGGTCTTGAGATCTGGCCTTGTCTTTCTACCTTTTGTCACTCCCATCTCCACAAGCTGCCCCACACCATTCAGATCAAGAGATACAAAAGGATCCTCTTTGTAGATACCTTTTTCCACATAGAATGGTAAAAACTTACCTGAATCATCCCTACTTAATCCAAGTGTAGTCTGGGTGAGGTCATTTGTACCAAATGAGAAAAATTCCGCATACTGAGCAATCTCATCAGCCGTAAGAGCTGCCCTCGGAAGTTCTATCATTGTGCCCACAAGGTATTTTAGCGTAATGCCATACTTATGCATTACCTCATCGGCAACCCTCACAGTCATCTCCCTCAACATCTCAAGCTCTTTATAATGCCCCACAAGAGGGATCATAATTTCAGGATATACCTTCACTCCCTCTTTGGCAACTTCGCAAGCCGCCTCCATAATAGCATAAACCTGCATCTCGTATATCTCAGGGTAAGTTATCCCCAGACGGCAGCCCCTATGTCCCAGCATCGGGTTAAACTCGTGCAACTCATCTCTTTTCTTTTTAAGCACATCGAATGGTATTCCGGATGCATTTGCAACCTTTTGAATATCCTCATCGGTATGTGGAATAAACTCATGAAGAGGTGGATCAAGCAATCTAACAGTAACAGGGAAGCCATCCATAGCCTTAAAGATCCCCTTAAAGTCCTCTTTTTGGTAAGGTTTTACTTTTGCAAGTGCTTTTACTCTTTCCTCTTCTGTATCGGCAAGAATCATCTCCCTTACGGCATCTATCCTATCCCCTTCAAAGAACATATGCTCCGTTCTACAAAGACCTATCCCTTCAGCACCAAATTCCCTCGCCACTTTAGAATCATGTGGAGTATCGGCATTTGTCCTGACCCCGAGCTTTCTAAATTCATCAGCCCAGCTTAATATTTCAGCAAATTCACCCGAAAGCTCTGGATCCACAAGTTTAACTTTTCCTAAAATTACCTCACCAGTACTACCATTAATGGTGATGAAGTCACCCTCTTTTACAGTAATATTCCCAACGGTAAATACTTTTTCTTCTTCATCTATATGAATGGATCCACATCCAACTATACAGCATTTACCCATACCTCTTGCCACAACAGCAGCATGGCTGGTCATACCACCTGTGGCGGTCAAAATACCCTCAGCAGCATGCATTCCGCCAATATCCTCCGGTGAGGTCTCGTCTCTTACAAGTATTACCTTTTCACCCTTAGCTGCCCAGCTTTCAGCATCATCGGCAGTGAATACCACTCTACCCACAGCAGCTCCAGGGGAAGCTGGTAAACCTTTTGCAATTGGTGTATATTTCTCTTTTGGATCTATCATCGGATGTAAAAGCTGATCCACCTGCTCAGGAGCAACCCTCAATACAGCCGTTTTTTTGTCTATCAAACCCTCTTTGTACATATCATAGGCGATTTTTACTGCTGCTCTCGCAGTCCTCTTACCGCTTCTGGTCTGAAGCATATACAATACGCCTCTTTCTACAGTAAATTCTATATCCTGCATATCCTTGTAGTGGGATTCAAGCTTTTTGTACACCTCTTCGAGCTGTGCAAATACACCTGGCATCTCGTCCTTAAGCCTTGAGATAGGCTCCGGTGTTCTTATACCCGCCACAACATCTTCCCCTTGAGCATTGATCAAAAACTCACCAAAAAACTCCTTTTCACCGGTTGATGGATTTCTTGTAAATGCCACACCTGTACCAGAATCGTTCCCCATATTCCCAAATACCATTGCCACAACGTTCACCGCGGTACCCCAGTCATCAGGGATTTTGTTGATTTTTCTATATGTTTTAGCCCTCTGATTATCCCATGAATCAAAAACAGCATTAATGGCCAATTTCAACTGCTCCATTACATCCTGAGGGAAAGGCTTTCCAGTTTCGTTTTGAACAAGAGCCTTAAACTTTTCCACGAGCCCTTTCCAGTCCTCTGCAGTCAGATCAGTATCAAGACTGTACCCTTTTCCCTTCTTGACTTCACTAATCAGCTTTTCAAACTTGGAATGTTCCACACCAAGAACAACATTGCTAAACATCTGAATAAACCTTCTGTATGAATCATAGGCAAACCTTTCATTGTTGGAAGAGGTTGCAAGTCCTTTCACCGTTTCATCGTTTAATCCAAGATTTAAGATGGTATCCATCATACCTGGCATGGATACCCTTGCACCAGATCTTACAGATACCAGCAGAGGGTTTTCATTCGAACCAAACTTCTTCTTTGTTGTTTCCTCGAGCTTTTTCAAAGCTTCAAGGGTCTGCTCCCACATCCCCTCCGGATAAGTTTTATTTTTCTGATAAGCTATACAGGCTTCGGTGGTGATGGTAAATCCAGGTGGAACTGGTATCCCAAGGTTTGTCATCTCAGCTAATCCGGCACCTTTACCGCCCAGCAGATTTTTGTCTGAGCCATCCCCTTCGGCTTTTCCATTGCCGAAAAAATAGACATACTTAACCATAAATCCTCCTAATTTATCATTGATAAATTTCCAATTTTATCAAATAATTGCTTCAAAGAGCAAAGCATTGATAACCTATTTTCTCTCACATTTCTATCTTCCACCATCACCATTACTTTATCAAAAAATTCGTTGATGTATGGCTCCAGCTGCAATAAAGCATTCAAGCCGTCACCATATTCCTCTTTGTTTAAGTATATCATAAAATCATTTTTTATGCAATTAATTTTACCCAAGAGTTTTCGCTCCGATTCTTCGGTTAAAATCTCACTATTGTAATCGGTTCTGGTATGGTTTGCTTTTTTGAGAATGTTATTTATACGTTTATAACTCTGGGCTATCGAATTAAAGGAATCTTTCCCTTTAGCATCGGATAAGGTACTGGCAAGCTTTTCAATCTTTATAAGGTCATTGAACAGATCTATAGAAGCGTCAATTGCGTCAGAGGCTATCCCTTCTGATATCAAAACCTGTTTGTATCGCTGTTTTATAAATTCCATCACCTGGTCTTTTACCATTTCTAAGTCAAAATTAACCTTCGATTTTAAAACGTCCAATGATTTTGAAACAAGCTTATCTATATCTATCCGGAACGATTTCTGCCTTATAATCTGAATTATCCCTATCGTGTTTCTCCTCAACGCATAAGGGTCATTGTTACCGGTGGGTATAAGACCAATAGAAAAACAGCCGCATATGGTATCTATCTTATCCGCAATGGATACCACTGCACCTGTGATTGTAGCAGGTATCTTATCACCAGAAAATTTTGGAAGATAGTGTTCATAGATACCTATATAAACCTCTTGGGGCTCCCCCTGAATCCTGCCGTACTCTCTTCCCATCACCCCCTGCAGTTCGGGGAATTCGTACACCATTTCCGTCATCAAATCGGCCTTGCAAAGGTAAGCAGTCCTGTCAATAAGCTTACGCTCCTCCACCGATAGATTAAGCACCTCGGTTAGGTATCTTGAAACCTCCCTGAACCTTTCCATCTTTTCATAAGATGTCCCAAGCTTCTCCTGATAGACAACTTTTTTCAGCTCTTCAACCCTTGATTCAAGAGGCACATTTTTGTCATTTTCAAAGAAAAATGCAGCATCCTTAAGTCTTGCCCGCAAAACCCTCTCATACCCTTTACGGATATTATCGTTTACAGGTTTAGTATTTGATATCCCTATAAAATAGTTACTTATCTTCCCATTTTTCCTGTTTTTTGTATAAAAATACTTTTGATGATTCTTCATCGAGGTTATAAGTACCTCTTCTGGTAGCTGTAGAAACTCTTCACTGAAACTTCCCAGTACAGCAAAAGGATACTCCACAAGATTTGTTACAGTATCTAAAAGGGACTCATCTATATCCACATCCACTTCATATTGGTGAGCTATACTTAAGATATCTGACACTATCATCTCACGTCTTGCCCCTTTCTCAGGCACCACAAAAGCATTTTTTAGTTTATGAAAATAGTCTTCAGGGCTATCGATCTTAATGCTATCTTTCCACATAAATCTATGCCCAGCTGTTATATCAGAAGCCTCAATTCCATCTATGCCAAAAGGTAAAAGTTCGCCATCATAAAGTGATATAAAGGACTTCACCGGTCTTGCAAATCTGAATGACTTATCTCCCCAGCGCATTGTCTTTTTAAATGGTATATTCTGGATCAACTTTACAATATTCTCAGATATGATTTCTTTTGTAGATCTTCCTTTGATAAATCTCTTTCCAGCAAGATACTCCCCCTTTGGGGTGTTTATCTTTTTTAATGTAGCCAGATCCAATTGTTTTGCTTTGGCAAAATTTAATGCAACATTGGTAAGATTCCCCTCTGGATCAAAAGCTGCGGATGCAGGTGGCCCCACAATCTCCTCTTCCTGATCAGGCTGATGATCCACCAGCCCGGACACCCATACAAAGAGTCTTCTGGGTGTGCCATCTGAAACAATTTTCTCAAAAGTTATCCTGTTTTCTTTAAAAAGGTTTTCAAAAGCTGTGACAAGATAATCTATTCCCACATTTACAAAATCGGCAGGGATCTCTTCACTTAAAATCTCCAAAAAATAATAAGACATATATCCTCCGGGAAAGTAGTTCTACCTCTATGATGCTAAAACACTTTTACAAAATCTTTTATTTATAACCACTAAAATCTAACTTTTCAAGGGAAATTTGTATTCTATTTGTAAAGAAAATAAAAAATCAGCTCTTTTTCTTTTTACGTGGTTTTAATTTTTTTTTCTGTTCCGCCAGATCTTTTCTTTCCTGTGTAATCTGCTCTTTACGAAACTTCATCTCTTTTTGTAGAAATTCAGTCTCATCCCTTTTAAATTTATTGCAATCCCTTATCTCTTTTTTTGTTTTGGCTCTGGAAAGACACTCATTTGTATTATTTAAGATGGATCTTTTCCTTTCATTGTACTCGATATTGAGATTTTTTTCCATCTCCAAAAGCTCTTTCTCTCGATTTAAAATCTTCACCAGCTGGTCATCATCTGCATAGAGGTAACTGAAGGAAAAAATCAAAGAAATAAAAAGTAAGATAAATTTCACCATAAACCACCCCGCAATAGCAAATAGGAGCGAGGGGGATTGAACCCCTGACCCTTGCGACGTCAACGCAATGCTCTCCCACTGAGCTACGCTCCTTTGATATTATGTTTTTAATCTATCTTCCCTTTTTTGTCAATAAGTTTAGATTACATTTTTTTGTTGACATTTTCTCATGTTGTAATAGGATAACCTCAAGATGGAGATAAGATATGCTGAGATTTGACGAAGGGGTAAAGCTATTCGAAGAAGAATTGTTGACCCTTGCAGATAGAGCGAACAAAATAAGACAGAAAAAACATCCGGAAGGTATCGTAACGTTTGTAATAGACCGGAATATAAACTATACGAATGTTTGTATCTGTAAGTGTAAATTCTGTGCTTATTACAGAGATAAGAAGGATAATGATGCTTTCGTTATCGATTTTGAAATTTTGAAAAAAAAGATTGAAGAAACTATAGCTCTAAATGGTACCCAGATCCTTTTACAGGGGGGGCTCCATCCGGATCTCAAGATAGATTTTTATGAAGATATGCTGAGATACATAAAAACGCATTTCAATGTCTGGATCCATGGGTTTTCAAGTCCGGAGATAGATCACATATCAAAAGTAAGCTCTCTCCCTCTTGAGGAAACCCTTGACAGATTAATCAGAGCAGGGCTTGATTCCATCCCGGGTGGAGGTGCAGAACTTCTGGTGGATCTGGAACGTTCCAGAGTAAGCCCAAATAAAATCAACTCCACCAGATGGCTTGAAATAATGGAAATAGCCCACAAAAAAGGGCTAAAAACTACGGCCACAATGATGTTTAAAAAGACCGATACCCCGGAGATGATCATAGAACATCTCGACAAAATTAGAAATCTACAGTCAAAAACCGGTGGGTTTACAGCTTTTATCCCCTGGCCCTTTCAGCCAAACAATACAGAGTTGGGTGGCGAACAGGTAACCGCTACTGAATATCTAAAAGTGCTAGCCATATCAAGAATTTATCTTGAAAATATAGACAATATCCAGGTATCCTGGGTTACCCAGGGGCCAAAGATTGGGCAATTGGGGTTGTACTTTGGTGGCAACGACTTCGGTAGCCTGATGATTGAGGAAAATGTGGTGGCATCCTGCGGCGTCAGCTATAGCCTATCTTTAGAGGAGCTTCTACATTTTATCAAAAGGGCAGGTTTTACACCCGCCCAGAGGGATATGAGGTATAACATTTTAAAGGTGTACAATTGAAAAAAGATCTCCTTGATATATTGGTGGAGATATCTGAAAAGATGGCTTCCACCCTCAAAGAGGATGAGTTATTAAATGATATTTTAGAAATAGCCCAGGAGTATCTATCTGTAAAAAGGATATCCATAATGATAATCAATGGGGATCATTTGGTAATTAAAGCTGCCGTAGGACTACACCTTGATTACAAAAGTCTAAAAGTTCCTTTAGGAAATGGGATAAGTGGTAAAGTGGCAACCACAGGGGAGCCGATCGTCATAAACAAAGGATCAAGCACTAATTGGGAACTTGGCTACGATACAAAATCATACATGTCTGTGCCTCTAAGGATAAAGGATAAGTTGATAGGAGTTCTTAATCTTACGGACAAAGAAGATGATTATTTCAGCGATGACGATATAAAGATCGCCAAATATATTGCATCCCAGTGTGCCATATCCATAGAAAAAGCACAGATTTATGAATCGATAAGGCGATCAGAAAATTTACAGCTCATAGGAAAATTCACCAGCACGATAATCCATGATATCAAAAATCTATTAAATATCGTTCAGAACTATGTGGAGCTTTTAGAAATAGCCTCCGAAGATAAAAGCGATTTTAAGGAATATGTGGATAACATATATACAGAATTGAAGCTTATACATGGCCTTGTGATGGATATACTCGATTTTTCCAAAAATCAGATAACTTTGAAAACCACCAAAATAGAGTTGGACGATTTTATGGAATATATCATAAAACACACAAGCATCATGTTAAAACCATATAATATCGATTTTTATGTGAACTACCCCCCAGGTATAATTTTTTATGGAGATAAGGATAAACTTTTCAGAGTGCTTTTTAATCTTATAAATAATGCAGTTGATGCAGTGGGTGAAAATGGAAAAATTAAGCTGAAGGTATTGCAGGAAAATAATCATCTGCTATTTATAATTGAAGACAACGGCAAAGGGATCCCGGCAGAAATGGTGGATAGGATATTCGACCCCTTCTACACTGCAGGGAAAGAGAAAGGTACAGGATTGGGTCTTGCGGTGGTAAAGGATATAGTCAACGCCCATAACGGTACGATAGCCGTTGAATCGAAAGTCGGAGAGTATACAAAATTTTTGATCAGATTGCCAATATCAGGTTAAGGTTTAGAAAGTGAAAGATCATATTATAATAAAAGGTGCAAGGCAACACAACTTAAAAAATATCTCCCTTGAGATACCCAAACATAAGCTCATCGTAATCACAGGGGTAAGTGGCTCTGGTAAATCCACACTTGCTTTTGATACTTTATACGCCGAAGGGCAAAGACGCTACGTGGAATCTCTTTCGGCATATGCAAGGCAGTTTTTAGAGTTGATGGAAAAGCCGGATGTGGACTCCATAGACTATCTCTCCCCAGCCATCAGTATAGAACAAAAATCGATCAGTAAGAACCCCCGATCAACGGTGGGGACAATTACAGAAATTTATGATTATCTTAGACTCCTATTTGCAAGGGTAGGCGAAGTATTTTGTCCGGTTTGTGGAAAAAAGGTTGAGAGCTACACTCCGCAGCAGATTGCAGATATTGTACTTTCTCTTCCTGAAAACAGCAAAATTGAGATACTGTCCCCCATTGTGATGGGGAAAAAAGGGGAGTTTAGGCAACTTTTCCAGAAACTTCTCAAGGAAGGGTATGTGAGGGCTTATGTAAATGGCGAATTGTTACGATTGGAAGATGATATCAATTTAAATAAAAATACAAAACACAATATCTCAGTAGTTATCGATAGATTAAAGGTAAAAAATGATATCAAACGGAGATTGACCGATTCTATAGAAACTGCTTTAAAGCTCTCAGATGGACTCGTGGAGCTCATCACTGAAGAAGGAAAATTTCTATATAGTGAAAAGTTTGCCTGTGTGGATTGTAACGTAAGTATTCCGGAGATTGAACCCAGAACGTTCTCATTTAATAACCCCTTTGGGGCGTGTCCAGAATGTGAAGGGCTGGGCGTCAAGATGGTATTTGATGAGGAATTGATCGTACCTGATCCTACAAAATCGATAAAAGAAGGGGCAATTGCACCATGGGGGAAACTTGAAAATTTTCATCAGATGAACATGATTATAGCTCTTTCTGAACAGTACGGTATAGATGTAAACACCAGTTTTTCCAAACTAAACGAAAAGAGCAAACAGATCCTTTTTTACGGAACGGATAAACCTCTTAAACTTTATACCTTCAAGGGTGATCAAAAGATCGTTTACGAAAAGGAGTTTAAAGGGGTCATCGGAGAACTTAAAGAGCTTCTGTATTCTGAGAGATATCAGGATATAGAAAAAGCCAGACTTTATATGTCCAGTATGCCCTGTGATAGCTGCAAGGGAACCCGTCTCAGACCCCATAGCCTTTCGGTAAAAATAGCAGGATTAAATATAGCAGAGATATCCTCCATGACCATTGATCAGCTTATCCCTTTCTTTGAAAACCTTGAATTTAAAGGGTTTAAAAAAGAGGTGGCAGAGAAGATAATCAAAGAGATAATGCACCGACTTACCTTCTTAAAAAACGTTGGAATAGATTACGTTACACTTTCCAGAAGTGCAATGACCCTGAGCGGGGGTGAATCACAGCGTATCCGGCTTGCCACACAGGTGGGTTCCGGACTGACGGGAGTTTTGTATGTCCTTGATGAACCAAGTATAGGTCTCCACCAAAAGGACAACGATATGCTGATCAATACGCTCAAAAACCTAAGAGATATCGGTAATACTGTAATCGTTGTGGAGCATGATGAAGATACAATAAAAAATGCAGATCACATAATAGATATGGGATTAGGTGCCGGAATACACGGAGGGGAGATAATTTTTCAGGGTAGCTATGAGGAATTATTAAAGTCAAAACGATCCCTGACAGCCTCTTACCTGAATGGTAAAAAGAAGATAGACATCCCCAAAAGAAAAAAACCGGATGGAAGATTCATTACGGTAGTTGGAGCAAGGCAAAATAATCTTAAAAACATTACAGTCAGGTTCCCTGTGGGCTTGATTACGGCTGTCACAGGTGTCAGTGGATCCGGTAAGTCCACCCTTGTAATGGATATACTATATCCTGCCATCAAACGAAAATTACTAGGTTCGGCAGAAAAGCCAGGTGTCCACGATCAGATTACCGGGATAGAACATATAGATAAAATAATAGATATAGATCAAACCCCAATAGGCAGAACCCCAAGGTCAAACCCCGCCACTTATACAGGGGTTTTCACCGATATCCGAGAGGTAATGGCGCTAACCCCAGAAGCTAAATTAAGGGGCTATAAACAGGGACGGTTTAGCTTTAATCTAAAGGGGGGTAGATGTGAAAAATGTCAGGGGGAAGGGTATATAAAGATAGAGATGCATTTTCTGCCTGATATGTATGTAAAGTGTGACGTCTGCCATGGAAGCAGGTATAATAGAGATACTCTGGATATCAAATATAAAGGGAAAAACATAGCCGAAATACTCGAACTCACCGTAGACGAAGCCTATGACTTTTTCGAAAATATCCCCAAGCTCAACCACAAACTTTCAGTGTTGAAAGAGGTGGGTTTAGGATACATACATCTGGGACAGCCAGCCACCACACTATCTGGAGGAGAAGCCCAGAGAATCAAGCTGGCAAAAGAATTGATGAAAAAATCCACCGGCAAAACCCTGTATATATTTGATGAACCCACCACAGGTCTGCACTTTGACGACGTTAAAAAACTTGTCAAGATATTTAAGGCATTGTCAGAAGCAGGAAATTCTGTTATAATAATTGAGCATAACCTTGACGTAATAAAAATAGCAGATTATATAATTGACCTCGGACCAGAAGGTGGCGACAGAGGTGGTGAGATTATATTTGAAGGTACACCGGAGGAATGCTGCAGATGTGAAAGATCTTATACAGGAAAATATCTAAAGGAGAAATTATTTGATGTTTAAAAAGATATTCAGCTTTCTAATTATTTTTTTATTGGCAATAGTGGCCTCAGCATCCGTTCAGGATGATTTTAATTTAAATATGAAAGATTTCAACTTTATAAATAAATCCAAAAATGTCACAAGATTCTCCTATAAAATGGTGGCGGACAAATTTCTTGAGATATACGAGAAGAATCCAAAATCTGCATTAGGTGAAAAATCTCTTTACTATGCTGCGGAAACTTACAACGGATCCTATGCAAGATTTAAAAATAGCATTGATCAAGCTGAAGCCCTTAAATATTACAAACTACTTTCAAGCAATTATAGATCAACCCTTGCAGCTAATGCCCACTTAAAAGCAGCTGAGATATATATTCAACTGAAAGATATTCCCACGGCAAAATTTATGTACGAAAATTGCATAAAAAAATTCCCAAAGTCCAAAGAAGCTAAAATAGCCCAGCAGCAACTCACCATATTAAACAAAAAATATTCCACATCATCTCTACCATCACCCCAAAAAAATCCACAGATAACGAAAAACGACAAAGAAAAAACATCACAGGAGAATATCAAGAATCCAGATGAAAAAAAATCTGATGTTATCGATTCTGAAAATAATGCACCCCGCGTTGAAATAAAAAGCGTAAAATACTGGAGCAATGACGACTATACAAGGGTGGTGATAGAGCTTTCAGGAAAAGCTCACTTTTATAAACACTGGCTTAAGGAAAATCCAGAATTTAATAAACCCCCTAGGCTATTTGTGGATATCTATAATTCTGTAATAAACCCATCAGTACCAAAAAATATGGATATAAACGACGGATTGCTCAAAGGTCTCAGATGGGGTATTTATGAAAAATACACCACCAGAGTTGTACTTGATATAGACTCGGTAAACGATTTCACCGTTTTCCAGATGGAAAATCCTTACAGAATAGTTATAGATGTCAGCAAAGATAGCTTAAACAAGTTAAAAGAAGGGGAGACTAAATCTGAGCCTAAAGTGGATAAAAAACAGAAAAGTAAAGGGAAGGTAACCCTCGTTGAAAGCGGTGATAAACACACCCTTGCATCTGCCTTTGGTCTAAAAGTAAAAACAATAGTTTTAGACCCCGGACATGGAGGTAAAGATCCTGGTGCAACTTACAACGGACTGATGGAAAAGGATATAAACCTTGATATAGCTTTGAGGGTAAAACAGAAGCTTGAAAAATACGATTCAGCCCTTAAAATCCTTTTGACCCGTGATACAGATATCTTCATACCACTTGAGGAGAGAACCGCCTTTGCGAATAAAAACAGGGCAGATATTTTTGTATCCATACACCAAAATGCCAGCAGAAACCCTGATGCACATGGTATTGAAACATACGTATTAAACGTAACTAAAGATAAATCTTCATTAGCAGTGGCAGCGTTTGAAAACCAGGCATCAGAAAAATCGATATCCGATCTTCAAGGGATCCTGAAAGATATTATGCTACACTCCAAATTGGAAGAATCTTTAATGCTAGCAAATTATGTACAGAAAAGTATTTCCTCTTCCACAGCAGATCGTGATATTGGGGTGAAACAGGCGCCTTTTTATGTATTAGTTGGAGCAAAAATGCCATCCATACTTATTGAGTGCGGTTTTATTTCCAACCCGCATACTGCTCAGCTTTATACCACCGAAGAATATAAAAACAAAATGGCTGAAGGGATATTTAATGGTCTTTTAAAATATATAGAACACTATAATGGTAAATGAAAAAAAAGGTAAGACATACCCAAAGATAATCATCGCTCTTATTTTTTTTATATCATTAATAGCTATTTCCATAAATTATGCCATCCAGACCAACTTAGATTATCTTATTAAAAAATATTCCCCTTATGAAGTCAGTATAGAAAAAGTTAATAAACTCTTCTTTCCATTTTATTTCGATCTGAAAGGTTTTACGCTGGAGGTTGATAGGGCATTCTTTAAAAGCGATTCCGTCGTATTAAGATTTTATCCACTAAGATATCTTATGGGTAAAAGCTGTCTTGATATCGAAATCTCCAATATAAAAGCAGATATTCCGGAATATTTCTGGAACCAGCCCAGCAAAAAAATAGATCTATCAAAATTAAAAGATTTAAAAATATCATCATTATATCTAAACACAACCTATAATGACATAAAAGTATCATTGAAAACAAATAGCATATTTTACAGATATGGTGGTGAATTCAGCATACCTTATTTAAGCGGTGACTTTTCTAAGGATGAGATAAAAGATAGGTTTATAGGTAGGATAAAACTCTTATACACCCCTAAAAGTCTTAAAATCTATCAATTTGACTTAAAAGGGGAGAACTTTTTTGTACAGGCAACGAGACCAATAGATATATCTGAAGGTAATAAAGCAGAATCCTCCTTTGAAGGCTTTATAGGTGAGAATTTTGTAAGAATGTTAAATCCACACTTAAAAGGTTTAATAAAATTAAAAGGCGATCTAGCTGACAGACAATTACACTCAATGATAGATTGTAACTTAAAATATGACGATAAGAGATTGAACATTAAGTTATCAATGGCAGGTGTTATAGGCGATAAATTTAAATTTTCATCTGATTATATTGTATTTGATAATAATAAAATCTATTCGGAAGGTTTTTTTGATACGAAAACAAAGAAAGTCGACTTAATAATAAAATTTATTGATGGTTATAAACTCCACGAAGACGACAACTGGCATCCATATTTAAATTACATCAAACTAAAAGATTTTGATAGTAGAAATGGGAAGATACAGCTCGGTATCACAAGTAATGAAGAATATACCGTTTTTTCAGATCTGATGAAAGATGATAATGCCTACATTTTGAAAAATTTAGTAGCCAGATCAAAAACTTTTTCTGCAAAAGGAAACGGCGTATATGATCCAGACGCTGATTCAATCTTTTTGGATATTGAAGGGGAGTTGAAAAATAACTCAGACATAAAGCACGCCATAAATAACGATTTTTATGGAATGATCAAAAGTAAAATAAATATAACAAAAGATAGCATATATCTTAAAGGATATTATGATTCAAATATCCCCCAGAAAATTTATGGTATAGAAACTGCTAATACCCGCGGAGAATTTGATCTATCATTGGACAATATCTCTTTTACAAATATATCAACGCTGAAAACGGGTAGGATAAAAACCAAAGGCTTTATCAATTTCAACACTAAAAAGGAAAATTACGAAGTAATAACTGAAGCTGTTCCTTTTTATGAAGTGATGAACTTTTTTGTTGAAAAATCTGACATATCATATAAAATTTCAGGCAAAACAGTTGTAAACTATTCAAATGGTGATTACACCGGAAATGTTGATATAAGTATTGATGATTTCAAATTCTCCCCTAATAGAGTTAAACTTTCTTTTAAAAATTCATTGATGGCGGTAGATGAAATACTTTTGGAGAATAACAGAATCAAACCAAAACTTCTAATCGATTTTAAAAGAGACACTATAGACGGTATGATAAAATCAGAAAAGATAAAACTTTCCGGCTATCCAATCATCAAAAATCTTAATCTACTCATAAAAGGTAAACCAAAAGACCCTTCATACAAAGGATCAGTCTATTTTGAAATAAAACATCTGGAAAATAACCGTTTTGATATAATAGGTAATCTAAATGGATTAACTTTTATACATAAATCAGACAAATTATACATTAATGGCTATATGGATATTGATAACAGCTCATTATCGTCACGGATAACATTAAAGCGTTTCAATATCGATAATATCTCCGTAATCGGTGATATGGAGGTGTCATCAAACGATCTTAAAATATTTGAGATCAGATCATCAGATACAATAACCATACTAAATAGTTTTAAAGATATATACATAAACAATCTCTCATTGACGGCTGATTCAACTACTATTATACGAGGAGATCTTATTGCATCATCATCAGACTTCAAAGACCTGAAAGTTGTGCTTTTAAAATCAGATTTAAATAAGCTGAATGGTGAAATAGACCTAAAAGACTCAAAAATATCTATAAAACACACCAATATCAAAAAAATAGAAGGGAAAGTCCGGTTTGAATACGATTTTAATTCTTATCCAAAGCTTGATGGAACGTTACATACAATTTTCGATGTAATTTATCCCGATATAAAGCTTAAACTAAAAAATATAAGGGCTGATGGATATGTCTCAGATAAAAAGATAGAGTTATCAATAAAATCGAATGAGATATCGGGTAAATTGGAATCAAACAGATATTACGATATAACACAGTATAACGGCAATTTAATTTTCAAAGATATATTTGCGGAAAAACGAGGGTTTTACGGTGCTATATCCGGAAATCTCCTCTATCATGGGGGTGAAAACCAGATATACGGTGAGATATTCGTTGATAAATCTGTCTTCAGGTATGCAAAGTATGAAAAAAATAACTCTCCCACTCCACCAATGAAATTACCTTTCAGATACAGCTTAAAAATATCAACAACTAAACCGGTGAGAATAACAGATGGGATGTTAAATGGATACGCTGATCTGAATCTGCAGTTAAAGTATGAGGAAAAACTAAAATTAAACGGTGACATAAAGCTCATAAATAGCTACTTTACCATACAGGGGACTAAATTTTTAGTGACAAAAGGGGTAATGAAAATCTTAAATAACGACACAATCTATGCGGATATGGAAGCAAATGGCACCGATGCCTTAAACACCACGAGGATATATGTGAATGGCTACATTCCGGACTATAGAATCACCATTTACGATTCAAAGCAAAAGGGTGATACCTATTTTAGTTCAAGTAGAAACATGGGAAGTTATAATCTGATGAGTAAAATTATCAACGATGCCATTTTTAAGGATATCGTAAAAAACACAAATAGATTCTTCGGAATTAATACAATAGGTATAGAGCCTAACGCTTCGGGTGGCATTTTTAAAGTAGGTAGAAAGTTCAACGACAGGATTGAGGTAAACTACACCACAAGTATTGATGAAAATCGAAATAGTAAAGTTGGTCTGGAATATACACTATTTGACTGGTTTAAATTAACCATCTTTTCAAAAACGGATGGAGGTACAGGTGCGGGTACTATCTTTAGTTTTGATTTTTAGTGTTATCTTTGCAACAAAACTATTTTCAAAAGAGATAAAGGGAGAGATTCCCTCCGACCTTAAACTACGTTTTGAGGAGTATAGCAGTAAGTTAACCAGTGAAAAATTTACAGAGTTATTATCCTTCTTGGGTTACTACATTAATTATGAAGATGACAATGAAATTGTAGTGCAAAAATCGAAATTAATAAGATCGATAAACTTCAAAGGAAATTTCTCTATTTTAAATAGCCAGCTATTACTGGCATCAGGAATTAATATCGGAGATCCCTTTTATATAGATACTTTATATAAAATCAGAAAAAATATCGAAGCTTTTTATAAAAACAACGGTTTTATCGATGCAGAAATTAAAGTCGATGGCGATGGTGAAAATATCAAAATAGTTGTGGATGAAGGATTGAGATATTACATAGATGAAATAGAAATAGTAATAGACGAAGATGTGAAATCTATAAAAATTCCAATAAAACCTTACACAGAAGAAACAATAAATAAGGAGGTGGAAAAAGCAAAAGAATTACTCAAGAATAATTACTACTTTAATAGTAAAGTTTTAAGACAGGATCTGATAATAAAAGGAATAAGAAGAATTTATCCACTCGATGATCCCATACCATTACTCATTACTCTTATTAAAGGTGGAGTGGTGATAAAACCTGTCATATACATTTCAAAAGGCGAGCAGTATAAATTGAACATAAAAAATGATTTCGATTTTGACAATATGAGTATTAAAAAATTTTTCATAGATCATTTTAATACCACTGATAAATTTGATATCAGAGAGCTCGAACTAAAATTGACGGAATATCTCGAAGCTTCAGGATTCATAAATTCTGAAGTGGATATTACGATAGAAGATAGAGAGATCTTTATAAAGATTGCTGCAGACAATTACGTGAGATCATTTGATATCAATCTCTTCATAAACAATCAAAAAAATTCAGATCTTATTGACTCAAATCTTAAATCTTTGATTTTATCCTGTCAGGATGATGAAGCTAAAAAATATCTTGAAGATAAGTTACGATCCGAAGGATATGAAGAATTTGCAATTAAAGACTACAATATAATACGAAGTCAAAACTCTGTTAAAGGTAGAATTGTAGTAGAAACAAAGACGCCTAAGACAATAAAAGCTATCTTTGTAAACGGTAAAAGATATGAAACCAAAAAAATTTACAAACTCTATCCACAGGACATAGATAATCTAAGAAAAGAGATCTATCAAAGTTACTCCAATAATTGTTGGATAACAGGACTTAACGTAGAAAAAATAGAAAATGAGAGTATTTTTTTTACGTTAAACTGCTCAACACCTCATATATCCGGGATATTGTCAAACACCTATGAGGTAGTAAATAAAATCAAAAAAAGGTTCTTTAATGATAATGATACGTTAACCACATCTAAATTTGAAGAGATATACGATTATTTACTGAGAAATAAAAATTCTGAAAAAGTATCTTTACAACAATTTAACATAGATAACGAAACCATACTTGCCATAAATAGACTAAAAGGAAAAGAAAATAGAATTTATGGTATATTTGGTTACGACTCCATAGACAGGTTTTCCCTTGAGTTAGGTTACAACAGGTTTGACATCCTAAACAGCGGTAGGACTCTGAGCCTCTCCGTCAAAAAATCCTACAACGAGACGTCCCTTTTACTATCACTTGCCGGACAGAAGACTATACATAAAATTGTAGATGATTATCTTGCCATAAACCTTAAAGATAGAGATGAAAACGATTTTGAGTTTAAAGAAGCTACCCCTACTGCCATCTCGAAAATAACCTTAGATAATTTGCAGCTTTACGTTGGGTTATCATTATCATATTTAGATATTTATAAAACATCTTTTTCAAAATATTATGCAGATATATATGAGAAAGATTATAAGATTTTAAATGTACCTTTGAAACTGATTTATAGTTCCAAAGATTTTGAATCACTCTCCGGTGATGGCTATTTCATTTCTATATCAGAAACACCGATATTTACCAAAGATAATACCATCGTTGAATCCAGAGGTAAATTTGAAGTGTTAAAATTGTTACCAAAAAGTCCATTTCTATTGAAGTTGACCGCCGAACTTCAGCATTTAAGTGGAGATAAAGATAAAATACCGGTAAATTATCTGATCGTTTTAGGTGGTCCCCAAAGAATGAAAGCTTATGGATATAGAGAATTAGGATTTAAAGACCCCATCACAAATGCCACACTAGGGGACAAATCGTTAACCTATTCACAAATATTTCTGGGTTATAAACCGATCGACTTTGTGGTAATTGGTCCCTTTTTCGAATATGCTCTATATGGAGATGATTTCAACAAAATGAGTATTGCAAAGGATTTAGGCTTAGAGCTGATTATTTCCCAGAAAGGTGTGGGATTCTTTTCAATGTCCTACGGATATGCCCCTTTTAGTCCCCATAGAGGTAGCAATGCATTTTATATGAATTTTGGGGTAAATTTTTAGCTACCATTTTATAACACTTATAACTATCTCTATAGCAATGAGAATTATAATTACAGTTTCCAGAAAGGCAGAATGGTTGTGCTTTTGCTCATCAGAGATCATATTTAAAAGGTCTTGTATGACCGCAAGCTTTTTATTTAAAACCTCAATCCTCGGTTTTATATCAAGATAATTGGCTATCGACTGGTACAACGGTTCTAAATCGGGATATTCCCAGAAAAATTCCGGCACATCCAGAAAGCCATAGCTTAGATATATTTCTGATATCTCCCTGAATATTTTACCCCTTTCCATGGAAAGCTGTTTCTGGGGCAATTTTATCCTTCCCCTTTTCACCAATTCATTCACTAAAAATTCGTTCCTATTTATGATAGTGATAACTGCCTCTTCAAAATAATAAAGCTCCGTCGATTGGGAAAGGGGGTAAGAAATGGCAAGCTTTACCAGATTGCTATCCTCGTTTAAAATAAATATGTCACGGGTTATTTTTGTATTTTGTTGCGAATTATCAACAACATAATTAAAGTCTTCAACTATAGGCTTTTGAAATAATTCCTTTGAGTATTCCGATATTTCATCCAAAAGGTACCTCTGACTTTCATAATCCACATCCCAGAAAACGGAAACACCATAACTAAAAAAAATAGCTACGCCACCTTTCGGTAATTCGACAATAGCAGCATCTTTTATAATAGTTGTTTTGTATCTATTACTCAGATATGAAAATAGAGCAGATTTATCGTACCTTCTTGCCGTACAGAATACTTTTATACTTTTTTGTGTTAACATAGGGAAAAAGGGTCAGAATCACTGACCCATTATTCCACAGGGGTTGTTGGTCTGGGTATACCCCTCTTTTTTGCCCTTTCCATAGATTGAAGCACAAGATATTCCTTACCATAAGCTATTATATTTTCAGATTCCTTGTCGAAATCATCGTAGTGTCTCTCTTCTTCTGCAATAACCGACTCAAAAAGCTGTTTGGTCACAGAATCCCCTTGCTGTGCACATTCATTTGCGAATTTATTATAGAGGACAATTGTATCCTCTTCCAGTTTTATGGCCATTTTTAACATCTCTTCAGGATTGGTAATCTTTTGAACATCCTGTGATGCCTTCATCTCCACTTCACCCTTTAAGAATAGTATCCTTTCGGCGAAACGCTCCACATGAATCATCTCCTGTATTGCATTTTGTCTGAAGATGTTGGACAAGATATCCAGATCCTGATCATCACAGTGAAAATGAAAATACATATATTGTTGAAGCGCCGTCATCTCCTCAGCAATTGCCTGATTTAAAAGCTCAATACTCTTTTTGTGCATATATCCTCCTTGTAAACTTTAATACTCATATTATAATGACCATCATTATTTTTTCAACAAAAATTTCTAACTTCCTCTTGACCTTAATTTCAGATAAGTGTATCTATCTTTCATGGGAATAGGAAAAATAGTGGAAGCATACGAAAGAATAAAACCTTACATAAAATATCTACCTCTCTATTACTCCAATAACTTCTCAGAGCCTTATAAGGCCAATATATACTTCAAAATGGAAAACTTGCAGAGGACTGGATCTTTCAAGCTCAGGGGTGCTTTGAATGCAATTTTGAAAAACTACGATAAATGCAAAAATGGTGTAATTACCGCTTCTGCTGGTAACCATGCTCAGGGGGTGGCCTTCGGTTGTAATCTTTTATCTATCCCTGCTGTAATTGTTATGCCTGAGATCACTCCACTTGTAAAGGTGGAAAATACAAAAAGATATGGTGCTGAAGTTGTTTTACACGGAAAATCCTACGACGATGCATACATAAAAGCTATTTCCCTTTCAAAAAATAGAAATCTCTTCTTTGTTCATCCCTTCAACGATGAAGATGTCATAGATGGCCAGGCCACAATTGCATATGAAATCTTAAAAGAAAAAGAGGATATAGACACCATTGTGGTGCCAATTGGTGGTGGAGGTCTCATTTCAGGTATTTCCAAGTTTGTAAAAAATGTAAATAGTAATATTAAAATAATTGGTGTACAGGCTGAAAATGCCGCTTCGATGTATAATGCCATAAAAAAAGGTAATATAGTAAAGCTTACAAATTCCAATACCATTGCGGAAGGTATAGCCGTTAAAGAGGCCGGGGATATAACCTTTGGATATTGTAAAAAATATGTGGATGACATCATTCTTGTTTCTGAAAATGAGATAGCCTATGCAATATTGCAATACATAGAAAAATCTAAGCTTGTTGTGGAAGGTGCAGGTGCAACTCCTCTTGCCACAATTTTGTCAAACAAACTATCCGTGGAAGGGAAAAACGTAGTTTTGATTTTATCTGGTGGGAATATCGATGTTAATTTACTCACCAGGGTATTTTACAAAGGTCTTGCCTCTACAGGAAGATTCCTTGAATTAACCGTAATATTAAAAGATATTCCCGGTTCTCTTGCTGAGGTTACAAGGGATGTGGCGGATCTGGGTGCCAATGTTTTAGATATCAGGCATTTCAGGTACGATGTAAACTTACCTGTTGGATCCACAAAAGTTATTTTTCATCTTGAAACAAAAGGTAGCTCCCACATTGAGGAGATTATACACACCCTTACAGAAAAAAGGTACGATATAAGTATATATGGATAATAATCTCTGGGAAGAGGTATTAAAATTAGCTGAAGCTAGATTTTCACCACAAATAGTTAATACCTGGCTAAAACCTCTTAAAATTCTGGATATGAGAGGGGATCTTATTATCATAGAAGCACCCAATAGGTTTTATAAAAATTGGGTAGAAGATAAATATCTCGAAACACTTAAAAAGATATTTCTTGAAGAATACAACATACAATCGGAAATTCAGATTGTAATAGGATCATCCACACAGTCATACAGAGAACAAGCTCAGGATCAAACAGTAAAAACACAAAACACCATATTAAATAATTCAACTAATTTAAACAAACAGTATACATTTGATAACTTTGTGGTGGGTTCTTCCAATCAATTCTCCCATGCGGCCGCTTTAGCAGTTGCTGAAGGCTATTTTCAAACTTATAACCCATTATTCATATATGGTGGTGTTGGACTTGGTAAAACACATCTTATGCACGCAATAGGGAATAAGATTCTGGAAAAATTCCCAAAATTAAAAATATTATACATATCAAGTGAAGCATTTACAAACGAAATGATATATGCTCTTAAATCCAAAACGATGGATATATTTAGGGAAAAATATAGAAATATAGATCTATTATTGTTTGACGACGTTCAATTTTTAGCTGGTAAAACGAGGAGTACAGAGGAATTTTTTTACACATTCAACTCCCTTTATGATATGCAGAAGCAGATAGTACTTACGAGTGATAAAGAGCCAAATGAAATTCCAGATCTTGAAGAAAGATTAAGAAGTCGTTTTTCATGGGGTCTTGTGGCGGATATACAACCACCTTCTGTGGATGAAAAGGTGGCTATAATACTTAAAAGATCTGAAATAATGAATATATATATTTCCGATGAAGTGGCCCATTTTCTGGCGGAAAACCTTAAAGGGGATAATATAAGGGACCTTATAGGTGCCCTAATAAGATTAAATGCATTTTCGACTTTTCACAATGAACCGATCACAATAGATCTTGCCAAAAAAGCCTTAGAAAAGTTTATGATAAAAAAAGATATAATCGTTACACCGGAATCTGTTATTAATGCAGTTTGTAGTTATTTTAATGTCAAGCTGCAGGAGATAAAATCGAAAAACAGAAGTAGAGTTATATCCTATCCAAGACAAGTGGCCATGTATATTTTACGGGAGAAGTTGAATTTACCTTTACAGGATATAGCAAATATTTTTGGCGGTAGAAATCATTCCACTGTACTTCATTCAATAAAAGAGATACAAAACAGAATACAATCTGATCAGGAGCTTAAAAGCGTCATAAATACCATAATTAGAAATATTTATAAATAATCCAACATATTTCAAACATCAGATTCAAATTTATGTTTAAAGATACCACTTTTTAACACTGAATAGCCTTTGATAAGAATACAAAATAAAACTAACATTATTTTTTTAAATATTTTTCAACATTATCCCACACAATTTTGAACATAAAAAATATCCAATAAAAATTTATCAATTCGATGAATTTTTCACTTGTAAACATAAAATAATTCGTTTATTATTACTATTATCTTTTAAAAAACATTAATAGAAATAATTGTGGGGTAATTATGAAATTTAAGATAATCAAAAACGAGGTCTTTTACATACTACAAAACGCGGTAAACTTCATAAGTATGAAAAACACAAATACGATTCTTCAAAACATATACATTTCGGCTGAAAAAGGTAAAGTAGTGTTCAAAACAAACTCTATACTTTCCGGTTTTTGTGCGGAGCTGGATCTGGATGTGGAGATGGAAGGTACCACAACCGTTATTTGTAAGAAATTATTTGATATAGTAAAGGAATTTTCAGATTCGTCTATTATAGAGTTTTTCTTTGATGGTTCAAGGTTGAAAATATCATCTGGTCAGGCAAACTTTTCTTTAGCCACAATGTCACCAGAGTTTTTTCCAGCTATGTCAGATATAACAGCAGAATATAGCTTAAAAATTGATTCCTCTCTACTTGCAGATGCTTTAGACAAAACCCTTTTCTGTGTGGCAACAAACGCCACAAAAATAGAATTTACAGGTCTACATTTAAAAGTATATGGAAACAAACTTGAGCTTCACTCTTCAGACTTTCAGAGGATATCATCTTATGTTATTCAACTTCCGGAAGAGCAGTCTGATGAATTTATCATTAATATACCAAAAAAGACAGCTTCAGATATCTTAAAAGTTCTCGATCGAACATCAACTATTGAAATTTATACAGATTTAAAGCAATTCATGCTTATAGCTGGAAATATAAAGATATATTCAAGACTGATTGAAAAAGCGGTAAAATCTATAAATGCATTATTCTCTTCAGAAACTCCTATAGAAGTTCTGGTAGACAAAGATATCTTATCAGATAATATAAGAAAAGTTCTCCCCATATCAACTGAGATTACACATGCAATTGTTTTATCTCTATCCTCAGATCAAATTACCGTTTATACACTTGAGACTGAGTATGGACAAGGTTTTGATAAATTAAACGCAATAAGGTACAGCGGTGATCCGATTGATGTCATTTTAAATGGTAAATTATTATTAGAAATTCTATCGCATATAGACTGCAATAATGTGATTTTAAAATTAAGTGGAAGAAGAAATCCTGTATTTATATATCCAGAACAAGGAAATTATAAATATCTCATCGTACCACTTGCAATGGATAGAGGCTAACTCTTTTAAAAGATGTTTTTAAAAGATATAAAACTGAAAAATTTCAGAAATCATTTAAATAGTGTTTTCTCGTTTGATTATAGAAATTATATTACAGGTAAAAATGGATCTGGTAAAACATCATTATTGGAAGGGATTTCTGTTATCCTTACGGGTAAAAGTTTTAAAACTAATAGATTGAAATCTCTAATAAATATCGAAAAAAAATTTTTTGAAATATCATCTAATTTTGTTGAGAATGATGTAAAATATAATATCTCTTTGTATTACGATACTAAAAAAAGATTGACCATAAATGGGAAAAGACACGAAAACATCATAAATTTTTATCATAATCATCCGGTTATTTTTTATTCTCCGGAAAATGAAGGTTTTCTATCCAAAGAACAGGAGATGAGGAGAAATTTTTTAGATAGAACAATTTTTTATCTTGACAGATCTTATATCGGTAGTTTGCTGGGGTATAATAAGTTATTGGAATTAAAAAAAAAGTATATTTTAAAGGATGTTAAAGATAGATTGCTCTACAAGTCGATACATGAAAAAATGTATTTTTATACGAAAGAGATACATAATAAAAGATCAAATTTAATAAAAAGCTTTAATACTTATATAGAAAAATATTTAATTGATATCCCATCTTTTAATACCGAATTTTTTTCGTTATCCTACATTCCAAATCATCTTGATGAAGATATTTTAGATAAGGAGCTTATCATAAAAAAAGTGTTGTCTGGACCGCATAGGGATAGGATTTTGTTTAACTTAAATGGTGAGTCTTTTGAAAATATAGCTTCGTTTGGACAAAGAAAAAGTTTATCTTTATGTTGTATTTACTGTTTTTTAAAAGTTGTTGAAGATTTTTCAAAAAAGAGTATAATTCTTCTTTTGGATGAGCTTGAAAGTGGTCTTGATGTGGAAAGGGTTTCTTTTTTTATGGGACTCTTTGATAAATATCAATATTTTTTGACAGGACAATCTATAATAGATAAAGATATAAATATAATAAAACTTTCGTGAGGTATTATGTCAGAATTATTAAATAACGCTGAAAATAGTTATAGTGAAGAATCGATCAAAGTACTTGAAGGTCTTGAAGCTGTAAGGCAAAGACCAGGTATGTATATAGGCTCTATCGATGTGAAAGGGTTACATCATCTTGTTTACGAAGTGGTTGATAACTCTATAGATGAAGCTATGGCAGGTTTTTGTAAAAATATTTTTGTCACCCTTCATGTGGATGGATCTGTAACTGTGGAAGATGATGGAAGGGGTATACCTGTGGGGATTCATCCCACCGCCAAGAAACCTACTGTGGAAGTGGTGATGACCACTCTTCACGCCGGTGGTAAGTTTAATTCCGGGGCTTATTTTGCTTCCGGGGGTTTACATGGTGTTGGTGTCTCTGTGGTTAATGCCCTATCGGAGTATCTTGAGGTGACGGTTAAGAGGGATGGTAAAGTTTATTTCCAGAGGTATGAAAGGGGTGTCCCTGTCACAGAATTCAAAGAGATAGGTAAGACAGATAAGACAGGTACAAAGGTAAGGTTTAAACCTGATCCTGATATATTTGAAACCACAGAATTTCACTTCGATTCTCTATCCAAAAGGTTTAGAGAGCTTGCCTTTTTAAATAGCGGAATTAGGATAAAAGCTGTGGATGAAGCATCCGAAAAGGTTCATGATTTCTGTTTTGATGGTGGCATTGTAAGTTATATCAAATTCTTGAATAAGGGGAAAGAACTGCTCTTTGATGATCCAATTTATGTTTCAGGTAAGTATGAAAACGTAGTTGTGGAATGCGTAATTCTTTATAACACATCTTTTGATGAAAAGATTATTTCATTTGTGAACAACATCCATACAGAGGAAGGTGGTACTCACGAAGCAGGTTTTAAATCCGCTTTTACTAAAGCTTTTAATAATTTCATAAACAAATACAATCTATTGAAAGATAAAATATCTCTCGAAGGTGACGACGTCAGGGAGGGGATGTCTGCAATTGTCTCGATAAAATTAAATGAACCTATGTTTGAAGGGCAGACCAAATCGAAGCTTGGATCTTCTATCGGTAAAGTGGCAGTTGAATCTGTTTTGGGTTCATTTTTACCCGATTTTTTTGAGGAAAATTCAGTTATAGTAAAAAAGATTCTTGATAAGGCTGTTCAGGCTTATAGGGCAAGGGAAGCTGCCAAAAAAGCAAAGGAGCTAACCAGAAGAAAAAATGCCTTAGACGTTTCAACTTTGCCCGGTAAGCTTGCAGATTGTCAGGAGAAAGATCCTGCCATTTCGGAAATTTTCATAGTGGAGGGTGATTCTGCAGGTGGTTCTGCAAAACAGTGCAGGGATAGACGTTTTCAGGCGATTTTACCTTTGAAGGGTAAGATTTTAAATGTGGAAAAGGCAAGATATGATAAGCTTCTTTCCAACAACGAGATAAAAACGATCATAACGGCACTTGGTTGTGGTATAGGTAAGGAAGATTTTGATTTGAATAAATTGCGTTATCATAAAATAATCATTATGACAGATGCTGATGTGGATGGGGCTCATATATCCACACTACTTCTT
>PNIN01000047.1 GCA_002878065.1 Calditerrivibrio nitroreducens | reverse complement strand
CGCCTCTTATACGGAGGTTTTACTGTGAAATTGGTATTGGCCCTCTTACATAACCAAATGGGTTAACATGTACCTGAAATTTGTTTTTACCATCACTTACTGTGAAGAAATAAGCTGTACCTCTTGGGACCTGTATTTTCTGCTTATTTTCAATTTTATACCCTTTCAAATTTTGCGATATAAAATTTTCAGCTGTCTTTGTGGCATTCTCCTCTGTCACAGCATTAGTGGCATTTGCTCCAGGTCCAAACCCTTTGCCAGCCATCATACCAGGCCCCATACCTTGTCCCATTTGACATGGTCTTTGAAATCCATTGCCTTTTCCTGGGCCGTATCCATAAGGCCCATAGGCAAATACTGTTCCTGCTAAAATTGCTAATATTGCTGTTCCTGTTAAAAGTTTTTTCATAAAAGCCTCCTTATGCTTTATTGTGCTGACTATTTTATTGCAACCGATACGCCACTATTTTTACAAAGCACAAATGATTGATAAGATTGAAATTAATATTTTGATCTTATGAAAAACTATGAATTTATTTCACAAAATGAGAAATCAGATTGTAAAGTGAGAAAAAAGGAAAGGGGAAGTTGTTTAGACACTTCCCCATGAATGTTATCTATTTTTTGGAATTAGTACTATCCCTTTTGCAATATCACTATTTATGCTGCAGCTACCATTAAAACATGCGTCGGGGCCAGAGATGATCGTATATGATGGCTCAAAATAGTAATCCCTTTTACACTGTTCATCTTCACATTTTACAGCAGCAAAAGTAGACATTACACCATTGTGGTACTTAGAATTGACGTATACCTCTTTAGTTCCTTTAGGGGCTTTCATATACGAATAATTAGTGTAAGCTATGTTATACTTGGTATCGATCCCCATGCATCCATCTATATCAGAATACTTAACATAAGGGATCCCATTCTTTCCTGAAATATATCTATCAAAAAATTCTCCACTGTCCACGGGAAGCTTTTCTCCGAAATGCTCTGAAAATAGACTAACAACTTCAATATCTGTAAATGATGATCCTCTTCTTTTTAACACTGGAGTAGTTTTTATTAATCGCCCATCTATGGTAATATAGCTATTTACCACTTCAAGAGAGGTGGCAATAGGTATGAAATATTTTGCAACTTTCGTAAAGCTATTTTCGTAAATATCAATAGCAGCGATCTCCGCCTTCCCGGCATACTTGAGGAATCTCTTATAATTGCCAGAAGTGTTATATGGATAGAATCCTGCTGTGATAATATACTTGACCTTACCATCCTCAAGGTCTGTTAGAAATTTTCTGAGTCTTTCCCTATCGACACCAAGTCCCGCTTTAAAAATGGCGGTAATGTTAGTTTTATCACTTACGTTGATGAAGCAATTGATCTTATCTATTCCAATAAAATCGGCAAATGAAAATACAGCATTTAACTGAGATTCTGATTGAATGTATTCATTGCCAACTATAATGGCCACCTTTTTGGCCTTTGTAATATAGCTTGCAATATCCCTGCTAAGATCGTCATCACCTTTTTTTATCTTTTCAAAAACACCAGCAAAATCACCATAGTCTGCAAGTATTGATGCATCCGTAAAGAAATCGTACTCATACTTCTTAAGGCCTATCGTGACAAGTCTTGAGTTGTTATGGATTACGGCGTTCATCACCCGCCATTTAATACCCAGAGCCTCCGTAGAAAGATCTGAGCCTATCACAAACACGAGTTCTGATGATTTTATGTCATCTAAAACACCATAGTTATCAAAAGTACCAAATTTCTCTTTGTAAGCTTCATAATATCCATTTTCTTCAAAATCTACATCAGAAAATATTCTACAGCCAATCTTTTCGGCAAGGTATTTATATGCAAAAATCGCCTCAGTGGATAATCTACTACCCACTAACACAGCAACAGAATCACTCCCATAATTGTTTAGTGAAGATTTAATCTTTGATACCGTATTTTCCACAACATCTTTTAATGAAATCTCTTTAAATCCATTATCATTCACAGATGGAAAAGATATTCGGGCAGGGTGATCTGGATGTTTGTATGAATATCTACCCAGAGCACATATGAATGAATCCTTTGTGGATCTTGCCCTGTATACTTCATCATCTTTTATATCATATTCCACAGAACAGCCCACTGGACACATTGTGCAGACACTTTCCTTCTTCTCAAGATCCCAGCTTCTCACGCTGTGTTTGTATGGCTTATCCAGTAATGCCCCCACAGGACAATAATCAACACATAAACCACAAAAATCACAGTTTAAAGTGTCCCCTTTTGATGGGACAATTAGATTGTTAAAACCTCTGTTCTCAATTTTTAAAGCACTATTACCGGTAATTTCATGGCAAATCTTAACGCATCTTTCACATAATACGCATAGATTTGCATCATGAATGATCATATTCCAGTCAAAGGTAGGTTTATTTGGTTTCTGGGATTTTACAGATTCCTCTTTGATTCCAAAACTATAGGCTGTATCCTGAAGCATACATTCCCCGGCTTTATCACAAACAGGACAGTCCAATGGATGCTTTATAAGTATAAATTCCATCATTCTATTACGATGTTTTTTTACCTCTTCTGTATCGGTGTATACCTTCATCCCATCCACCGCATAAGTAACACATGCAGCCATAGGCTTTGGATAACCTTCCACTTCCACAAGACACAACCTGCAGGCTCCTGTGGGAGTAATATGTTCAAGGTAGCACATAACAGGGATCTGGATATTATTTCTTCTTGCTATATCAAGGATTGTATCACCTTCTTCAAAATTATAACTATTTCCATTAATTATTATCTCTGGCATAGCGACCTCTTAAAAATTTTTATTCTCCAATAGTTACCATTGCCATTCTCATACACCTTAAGCATCTGGTGGCTTCCAGGTATGCCTGTTTTTCAGTATAAGGCTTTTCTATCTCTTCAAAATTTTTGATTCTGTACTGTGCATCAAGCTTTTCCTGATGAACCCTATGTATAGTCGGCGTTTCGCATACTTTTTCAGTTTTGTCAAAAACTTTATTTTTATACAATGTTAATTGTAGTTTTTCCTCGTCTGTAAGATAAACATCTCCTTCCATCAGATATCTATCCATCATAATTGCTGCCCATCTGCCTGCTCCAATAGCTTTTACAACAGTATTTGGTCCCCACTCACAGTCACCTGCTGAAAAGATACCCGGCACATCTGTCATGTATAGATCTTCCTTTACACTTATGGTATTCCACTTTGTAACTTTGATGCCGTCAGATTCCTTCAGGAAACTGAGATCAGGGTACTGACCAATTGCAGGTATGATGGTATCGCATTCTATAATAAAATTTGACCCCGGAACTGGCTCAGGCTTCCTTCTGCCTGATTCGTCCGGTTCACCAAGCTGCATCCTCACACATTCCATACCCACCACTTTTCCATCTTTGGCAATGATTTTAACTGGATTTATGAGGAAATGAAACTTTACTCCTTCTTCTTCCGCATCAGCCACCTCGTAATCCTCTGCGGGCATTTCAGCCCTTGATCTCCTGTACACAAGGTTTACATCAGTACAGCCCAATCTGATGGCAGTCCTTACACAGTCGATGGCGGTATTACCACCACCCACAACCACAACACGGTTACCTATTTTAATCGGTTTTTTAAGAGAAAAATTCTGCAAAAAGTCGATACCACTGGTCATGACACCTTCATATCCGGCGTCTTCCCCTTCCACACCCATCTCTCTACTTTTAAATGCACCGATTGCAATCAAAACGGCATCATACTCTTTTTTTAGATCATCAAGGAATATATCTCTACCAAGCTTGGTATTATATTGGATTTCTACACCGAGAGACTGTATAATCTCCACTTCCCTTCTCAAAAGCTCCCTCGGCTGTCTGTAATCAGGGATACCCACCGCTACCATACCACCAGGTTCCGGAAGCATATCGTATATTTTAACCGTATGTCCCAACTGCGCAAGATAATAAGCAGCAGTAAGTCCTGCGGGGCCTGCCCCTACGATACATACTTTTTTATCTGTTTTATCCCTGTATATAGGTATCTGAGGTTTTTTATGGTGATAATATTCATAGTCCCATGGGGTTCTTTTCAATACCATTATGTTTACAGGATCGTCCACCAACCCCCTTCTACAGTTTTTCTCACAAGGGTGGGGGCAAACACGGCCACAAACACCAGGAAGTGGCATAGTTTCCCTGATTATAGCGAGAGCTTCGTCAAATCTATAATCTTTTATGGCCTCGATAAACTCAGGTATTTTCACATTTGCCGGACATCCCGCTGTACATGGTGCCGTAAGATGTCTAACATATCGGTATTGTTTACTTACATTTAAGCCTATCTCATCGCTGAAATGTTCGATAAATTTTATAACAGGTATCACCGCAGTGGGTGCCACTGTACATTTTGCAGACTTGTTTATAGAAACGCAGAGATCCTTAATAAGATCGAGAGGTGCTGCATTTGACTTATCTTCCCTGAGTTTCATCAATTCCTCAGCAATGATTCTCGTCCCCGTTCGCCCCGGAAAACATCTGCCACAACATCCATAGCTACTAATTTCAAACATATAATCCGCAAGCGTTTTTAAAATGTCGGCTTCTTTATCAAAAACAAGAAAACCATCCCAGTTTACAAACGCTTTAAGAGGCTTACCGTTAAACTTATCATCAATCTTGATGGGACTTTCCGTCCATTCTTCGGTAGCTTTACCTCTGTTATCTATTACTTTGTCCTTCCATACACCAAAGTATACTTTTGCCATACATATAACCCCATAAAATTTTTCCTAAAGTTCTCGGTATACTGTATACAATTTTTATTAGCATAAAAATATAACGTTGTCTACATATTTGTTTACAAAAAAGATACTTAGCTCTGATTAGACCTATCATATTAAAAATTTTAGGTATTCATCAATGAAAAAATAGATATAAACACCACCATGGGGATTTGGAATTACTTCAGCGAGTAAATTATCTTTACAAAATTTACAAAATATTTGCAACTTTTAACACAACATTACAAATTTTCTTCTATTATAGAAGCACAAATAGCATGGAGGTGTGTATGAAATTTAGTAAGTACCTATTTTTATTTTTGATAGTTTTTGTTCTGACTGCCCCCGTATTTAGTAAAACTGTCAAAGCTCCACCCAAAAAGAGTGTACACCCTGTTCCAATGGAAGATGGCAATTGTGAAAGCTGTCATGAAGGATCAAAACAGTATGAGCAGTGGAAGAGCAGTGCCCATGGACTAATTTTGGTAAAATGTGAAGTGTGTCATGGCGAAGAGAAAACGTTCCAAAAGACCCCTCCTGATACCGTTTGCAGGGGATGCCATGCAGACCAGACGGCAACAATGCCTGCAGGGAAAACATGTGTAACATGTCATCCGGCACACACTTTTAATGTTCACAAATCTGTTAATTACAATAAGTAGTTTTGGAGGTTGATATATGATATCAAGAAGAGATTTTATAAAATTAAGTGCTGCAGTAGCCACAGCAGCGGCGGCTGGTATAAATCTTTCATCAAAGGCAGAGGCAAAAGATGCTGATGTTGACAGATGGGTGAAGGGGACATGTAGATTTTGTGGGACTGGTTGTGGTGTTTATTTAGGGGTAAAAAATGATAAAGTAGTAGCCATAAAAGGGAATCCAGAAGCTAAAACAAATTTTGGATTTTTATGTGTAAAAGGTTTCTTAGCGTATAAAGTAATGTACCATCCAGACAGGCTAAAATATCCGATGATAAGACAATCTGATGGTAAGTTTAAACGGGTTAGCTGGGATGAAGCATTAAATTATGTTACAGAAAAGTTTAAATATTTTCATCAAAAATATGGTAAAGATTCTGTCGCCTATTATGGTTCCGGACAGGCAATGACAGAGGAGACATATACCTTCAATAAGCTCTGGAAAGCCGGATTCCGCAGCAATATGGTGGAGGGGAATCCAAGACTCTGCATGGCAAGTGCAGTTGCTGGATATATAACTACGTATGGTTCAGATGAACCTATCGGTAGTTATTCCGATATTGAACATGCAAAATGCTTGTTTATAGTTGGATCCAATACAAGTGAAGCCCATCCGATAATCTTTAGAAGGATTATGAGAAGAAAGATGTCAAATCCCGATGTAAAGGTTATCGTATGTGAGCCAAGAAAAACAAACACATCTAAAATAGCTGATCTGTGGCTACCTGTTGACCCAGGTACTGACCTTGCAGTATTTCACTGTATGGCTCGGGAGATTATAAAAAATGGATGGCATGACAAACGATTTATAGATGAGCATACAAGAATCACAGATGGTGAAAAGGTGTACGAGTTCAACCATTATGTTCAGTTTCTGGAGCAGTTTACCCCAGAAGCGGTGGAAAAGATTACCAGATGCCCAGCTGAAAATATCAAAAAAGCTGCAGAGTGGTTTGCAAAACATGGCCCCACAATGTCCCTCTGGTGTATGGGGTTAAATCAAAGGACAAGAGGTGTGTGGGCAAATAACCTTGTGCATAACCTTCATCTTATTACAGGCCAGATAGGTTATCCTGGTGCAGAGCCTTTCTCCCTCACAGGTCAACCCAATGCTTGTGGCGGTGTTAGGGAAACTGGAGCTCTTTGCCACCTATTACCAGGGACAAAACCTGTAGCTGATCCTAAGTGGAGAGCCCATTGCGAAAAAGAGTGGGGAGTACCCGAAGGGACGATTGATCCAAAGCCTGGGTTTCACACTGTAAAAATGTTTGAAAGCCTGGGCGCTGAAAATGATACCACAAAACCTATAAAAGCAATGCTTGTATGTACCACAAACCCAGCCCAATCTCTTCCAAATGCGCATAAATATATCAAGAATATGAAAGATGCTTTTCTTGTGGTGTTGGATATATTTCCCACCAGGACTACACAGCTTGCCGATGTAATACTTCCGGCTGCATTTATTTATGAAAAAGGTGGAGTGTATGGATGTTCCGAAAGGAGAAGTCAGCACACAGATAAAGCTGTCAATCCTCCGGGAGAAGCAAAACCAGATATCTGGATAGCAGCACAGATAGCAAAAAGAATGGGGCTTGAAAAACTTATTCCATGGAATATGGACGATCCTCAGAAAGCAAATGCCCTTGCATGGGCTGATTATACCAGAGTCACAAAAGATACAGATCATACATTTGCAGGCGTAAGTTATGAGAGAATTAAAAAAGAGAAAGCAGGTGTACAATGGCCCTGCCCATCTCCTGATCACCCTGGAACTGTAAGAAGATATGTGAGAGGATCAGATCCAATGTTTGATCATCAAGGGTTTTTGGAAAAATTTGGCAAAAAAATCCCTTCTGATAAAAAGATCTACTTCTACATGGATGCAAAAAATGAAGGCAAAGCGAATATCTTTTTAAGGCCATACAAACCTGCTGCAGAAAATCCTGACCAGGAGTACCCATTTTTCCTGACGACCGGAAGGGTTATTGAACACTGGCATACAAGCACTATGACAATGAGAATACCTGAGATATCAAGGGCTCAACCTTATTCTTTTGTGGAAATACATCCGGAAGATGCAAAAAAATATGGTATAACCAATGGTGATATGGTGGAAGTTGCCAGCAGAAGAGGTAAGGTAACATTACCAGCTGTAGTTACTCAAAAGTCACTTCCGGGTATACTATTTATTCCTTGGTATGACCAACATGTAGACAGAATGGTAAATTTTGTATGTAATGATGCTGTTGACCCTGGCTCCTTCGAACCTGAATATAAAGTGGCTGCTGTAAAAATAAGAAAAGTATCAGGTCCGGTTAAGCTTAAAGATAAATATATTATTTCAGATGTAAACGAAAAATTTGTGTAATGGGCATTTCACAGGTAAGGGTGGGGATATCCCATCCTTGCCTTATAAAAACTATGTAGGGGGAAAAATATGATTTTAGTTGGAAGTGTTGTGACATGTTTGAAAGATTCTACTAACTCAGTTGCGGAAGTTTTAAAAGACTATCCCAACATAGATATTCATGCAATTGATGAGAAGAAAAGCAACATATTGATAACTATTGAAGAGGAATCCGACTTTAAACTTGAAGAATTATGTAAAAAATTACAGGAACACCCTTTTATAGTACAAATTTCCCATCACTATTTCAACTTTGAAGAAGAGGTGGATAAAATAGAGAAAGGGATCCCCACAGACTTAAGTTTAAAAGGTTTTTCAAAAAGTGAACAGAGGAAAGAGAGGGATATATAAGTGAGTATTAAAAAATTTCTTCAGGACTTTTTAAACAAGAACCCATTCAAAGGTTTTTACCAGGTCGATAGACTTCGTCCACCTGGGGCGGTAGAGGAAAAAAAGTTTATGGAACTCTGCATCAGGTGTGCAAGGTGTATCGAGGTCTGCCCCTACGATTCGATAAAAAGAGCTGATCTATTCGAAAAGATGCAGATCGGCACCCCTTATATTTTTGCTAGAGATAGGGCATGTTATCTTTGTATGAAATGCCCTTCGGTATGCCCCACCGGTGCATTGGATAATAATCTTGTGGATGCGGAAAAAGTAAAAATGGGAATTGCCCATATCGATCAGAATAGGTGTCTTAATTATCTATATGTTAAAGAAGAAGAAGGAGTAATCAGTACCGGAAGAGCCCAAATATGCTCCACATGCTATAATGTTTGCCCTTTGCAGGACAAAGCCATTATAATGGAAAAATATATCCTGCCTGTAATTACTGAGAAATGTGTTGGTTGCGGTATATGTGTGGAAAAATGTCCCACTGAACCAAAATCTGTGTATATAACCCCCTCTGGAATGGGAAACAAAGATACCGCAGGGTTCTATTATCAGCGTTCAAAAATGAGCTTTAAAAAATCTGAAGAGATTACAGATGATTATTTAAAAGGAGATAAGCTACTTCAGAAAAAACAGAATATCCAGGGGGAAGATAAACCAAAATTCAAAAACAATTTTAAAGTACAGGAGAAGATCGAAGGATGGTAAAATGATAAAAAAATATAGAAAAGTTATTCAATCTATTATTTTTGTTGGAATGTTTGTTGTTCCGTTATTAAATATATTGGAAATTTATTTCATAAAAGGAACATTTTATTCAATAGATATTGGTGATATAGGTATAGCAGACCCACTTGCTATTTTTCAGGCAATAATTTCTTCCAGACATATAAACACAACCATGTTTATTTCTGTAATCCTGCCTATCTTACTAATACTTTTACTTGGAAGGGTTTGGTGTAGCTGGGGTTGTCCTTACTATTTCATAGTGGAAGGGATAGATTATTTGAAGAAAAAGCTTAAAATAAAAAATAGTAAACCGTCTTACGATGAACGGTTACCCCATAAAACTAATTTCATAAGATATGGATTTCTGATCATAGGGATTTTATTTATGGGTATATCGGGAATACCGCTTTTAAACCTGATTTCTGCACCAGGAATCATCTCCTCACAGGCATTGGTGCTGGTGAAATTCCATTATCTTACTTTTGAAATTTTCTTTATATTGATATTGATAATATTAGAGTTTTTTTACTTTAGATTCTGGTGCAGATACTTCTGTCCTCAGGGCACTTTTTTGTCACTCTTCAGATGGAAAAAAGGTTTAAAAGTAGTCAAAGTAAAGGATGACTGTAGTAACTGTCTTAGCTGCATCAGGGCATGCCCGATGTTGCTTAATCCTATGAGAGAAGCGGATAATAGCTTGTGCCATAACTGCGGAGATTGCATTGAAGTCTGTCCTGACAACAAAAAAGTTGATACCCTAAAGTTTAGAATGTAACCATTTGATCTTATGAATCTTTTATATCTTCATCTATCGGTATCCTGATCACCACCTCTGTGCCATCTTTAGTAGAGATTTTAAGATTACCTTTTAATATATATACCCTCTCCCTTATTAGCTTTAATCCCAAATGCCCCTTTTTATTAAAACCTTTATCCAAGTCAAAACCTACACCATTATCTTTTACAGTTATCACGATCTCGTTATCAAGTCTTTTGACCGCCATAAAAATATTTTTACCACCCGAATGAACTGCGGCATTTAACAGAAGTTCTTTTACTATTCTTGCAATAAGTAGATTTTTTTCTTCATCAAGATCTACGTTTGAGAGGGCTATTTCATGAAAGAAATCGATACTTTGAAACCTATACATCATCTCTTCCATAAATTCATTTAAAAATGCTTCAAGTCCAAACTTCTTTAATTTGAACATATCAGTTTCAATAAGCAAAGTCCTCAAGTTTTTAATACTATTTTTCAAAATATCGCCGAGTGTTTTCTGACCATTTCTGGATAATTCGATTAGAATATAGCTGAGGTCCTGAAGAATCGTATCGTGTAGATTCTTTGAAATCCTTTCCCTTTCATTTTCCTGAGCGATAAATACCTCTTTTAAAAGATCTCTTAACTTGATATTTTCAAGGTGCTCTAAATAAGAATTCCTCAGTCTCTCTATCTCCAAAACATTAGAGGATTTTTGGTCTACTATGGGGGTGGAGTTTGAAATCTCTTCCGTGATCTTTTGCAACGGTTTTACAAAGTTCTTTTTGATAGTGACATTGTAGTAAAAATAAAGGATAATATAAATCAACACGAAAATAATATTGATAATAAGAATATTTCTTATCGTACCAGTTACATTAGGGTTTATCTCAATGACATAGAATATACCATAAGGAGACGACCAATCTTTTTTAGTAATTATATGAGCCATCCTAATTTTCAAAAATGAACTCTCATCGTACTCAAAAAGCTTACTCTTTGTCATTTTATTTAAAATATCTGAATATATTTTTTTGTTTCCATCATCTTGGGTAAAACTTTTTCCACCTTTTAGAGGAATTAATAAATATGTTTCACCAATTTTAGACATATTATAAATAGAAAATCTATAACTATAATCTTGTATAGTATCAAGAATAGCGACCTTATTTAAAAGGTCATTTAAGATATCTATTTTATATCCCATTTGTAAAAAGAGATTCTTTTCTGTTAAATACTGGAGTAGGTAGGCAAAAAAACTATTATTCTGTGGATTATATACAGGAAAATATAAATAGAGCACCTCTGTCTCTTTTGCTTCTGTCAACCTAACCTTCGCATCCGGAAGCTGAAAAAGATTTAGACCTTTTTCCTCTTTTAAGTTTGTATCAACGATTTTGCCTTCATCATTTATAAATGCAATAGAAAAATTCTGAGGGTTGTCTATTTTTTCGATCTTTTTAAGGATATCATCGATGTTATGGTGATTTTTTTTTATTAAATCGTGCTTAATATCATTAAATAATGAACTTACTAAATTCATTTTACGCATCACTTCCCTATCATATTCCATAAGTGCAATGGATACAAAGTGCATTAGAGTTCCCGTATTTTTTTTAATACTGATATAAGAATCAAACAAAATAAAGAATGATATAATAACCTGAATAGCAATAATTAATATTGTAAGGGTGATAAAATATCTTCTAAAAAGCTTGAAAGCAGAAATCATAAATCAATAATATCAAGCTTCAATGCCAATTTAACAAGCTCTGTCTCATTTTTAAGGTTGAGCTTCTTCATTATAGCCCCCCTCTGGTTTTCGATCGTTTTTACACTCCTGCCAGTATCAAAAGCGATTTCTTTGGAAGTCTTACCTTCAGCTATCATTTTGAATATAGCTTTTTCGGCTTTTGTAAGGGTAAAATATAGTTCTGTACTACTTTCAGAATTCTTATCTAACATCTCGGCTGTAGCATCTAAATAGTTGCCTCCTCGTAAAATGGCATTAATTGCATCTATGAGATTATCTGAAATATTCTCTTTTGCTATATACCCCTTGGCTCCTTTCTTTAAAACATCCCTCGATAAAATTTGGGAGTTGTAGGTAGTTATAACCAAAATAGGAATATTCTGCTCATAATCTATCTTTTCTATTATATTGATACCATCACCATCGGGAAGATTCAGATCGAGAGTGATAAAATCGATCTTTTCTTTTTTTAGCAGGTCAAAAACCTCTTTTATCGTAGAAGCTTCAAAAATCTTTTCGAATATTAAAGCATCTTTTATTACTGAAATAATCCCTTTTCTAAAAAGTGGGTGATCATCAACTATTAGTAGATTTAGCTTATGCATACTTTTCTAAATAACTCAAAACATAAAAAAAGTAAATAGTTCAAAAATAAGATATAATCACCTTCAAGACCATAACTGGTAATAGTTTATAAGAAGATGGGGTGAGAGATCTGAAAAGATAAAATATAGTGAAGATAAAAAGTCCCCACTATGCTGTGTTTACTTAAACCCCTTTTTCGTTCCCAATATATGAATTTTTGATATGAACTTTTGAAATTTTTACGACCCAGTACCTCCCCCTACCTTAAAATATACTGCAATCAGGATAAAAGTATATTTGTGTGTTTTATTTCATATAACTCAATTCTAAACGTATCAGTAATATCTATAATAGCAGAAACCTTCAAACAATCCTTTGATATATAAGAGCAAAATTTATCAAAACCTTCATCCATGTCATTTGTGCCCCTATCCTTTAGCAAAAGAAGATAAAATTTTGTATCTTTTAGACCCTTTATAAGATCCCTGATTCCATCGATATAATTTACCACATCCCCATACATATACCCTTTTATAGTTTTGACAAAAGAGATTTCTGCCACTTTATCGGAATCGATAGTAACAAAACAACAGGAAGGAAGATTATCAATCACAGATTCTATCTTTTTAAGACCATCATCTTTATATTGTAAGTCATAGATCTTTTTTTGATCGGATAATGATGTATAGTGCTTTAATATCAATGATTTCGCTATATTTTCAGCCTCTTCTGTAAAATTTTTACAAATATATTTATCAATTACGCTTAAAGCTTTCTTATCATCAATAGATTTACCAAAATATAACAACAAAATCTCTTCCAGCATGATATCTGATATAATTTTTTTAATAAAAATTCCATAGTACTTTTTCCTAAGAAAAATTTTGATGGTATTTATAGGAAAAATATATAGATGAGGTGTTATTAAAAAATAACTTAACGGATCTGCAATTGAAACATTGTAGATACTAAAAAAATTATGTCAACTAAAAAAGTAAGGGGTATTTTATTGACATAATTGTTTATGTACTACCTTTCTGTTTCAATGTTTCATATGATAATTAATTTGCACTATTTTATATGTTATTAGTGCATATTTTTAAGAAATGCACTAATATAGTGCATAAGTAAAAGGGTTGTCCCCAAAAGGAGGGGAAGACAGAAGAATAATTTTATCCCTTGACACTTTCTAACAAAAAAATATAGAATCAGTTATCGCAAGTAGGGGAAGATCGGTGAAAATCCGACGCTGTCCCGCAACTGTGAGCCAGACGAAAGCCATCAATGGCCACTTCCTTAAAAAGGTGGGAAGGCCGGCGAGTAGGTTGAAGGTGAGCCAGGATACCCTTTGCGAAATACCTTACGAGGATAAGGAGGTATCTATGTTAGTCCTTTATCAGTAGACTTCTACATTAAGTATAATTCTCTTTTTTTAAACCAAAAAAATTAAAATGGAGGAAATATGCAAAGATTCTTTTATATTGCATTTATATTATTACTACAGCCTTTTTATATTTTTGCAGACGATATGAAAACAATTACCGTTTTTGGCGATAAAATCACAGAAACATTTTCACAGAATCAAGCTAACATAACTATTTTAACCTATGAAGATATTCAAAAATTAAAACCATTAGATACATACGACCTATTGGGAAAAATTAATGGTTTAAATATAAAATCTTATGATAAAAAAAATGTCACCATCAATATTGGTGGCTTTGTGGGGGATAAGGCAGGACTAAACAACGTGATTATGGTAAATGGCAGAAGAATAACAAATCCTGATATGAGTAATCCCGATCTCACACTTGTTCCGGTGGATATGATAGAAAGGGTTGAGGTTTATTTAGGTAGCAATAGCGTATTGTTTGGCGATAGAGCAACCGGTGGTGTTATAAATATCATCACAAAAAAACCTGTTAAAAACTCCTTTAAAGTAAAAACTTCTGGTGGTTCCTATGGCTTATATGATGCTTACGCCGAAGGGGTAATGGCAAAAGAAAATTACTCATTTTTACTGAGCGGCAATAAATTTGGCACTCAGGGCTACAGGGACAACTCTGAATTGTACTCAGGTACCATTAACACCGAATTTTCCTACTTCACCGATAAACTGGAGATAACTTTAAATGGGCTATACACAGACTCAAAATATGGATTTCCGGGATATTTAACCCTTGGTGATATCTATAAATATGGTAGAAAATATACAAAAACACCAGATTATGGGGGACATGATTATGAAAGCTTAATTGGGCTTAAGTTATCCTACGATACCGGCAGATTTGGAAAATTCTCTATTGACTCGTTTTATAAAGATAGAAATAGAGATTATGACTTTTGGGGGAAAACGGAGGATGAATTGGAAACGTTTTCTACAAATCTAAAATATGAACTCACCATAGACAAAAACCATTACAAAAACAGATTAATAACAGGTATAGATTTCGAAGAACACGACTTATCTAAAGTATCTTTTTCTAATGATGATTTGAAAAGGTCAACCTCTTCATTATACATTTTCGATCAGATAGATATATACAAACTATATATCAATGTCGGAGTAAGGTATTCGAAACTAAACGATGATTATACATCAAAAAAACTATCAAAAGATATGAGTGCCACTGCCTATACCACAACATTGGGTTTTAACATAGATAAAAATCAATCCATTTATTTAAAGTATGATAAGAGCTTCAGATTCCCCACCACAGATGAAATAAACGAATGGTCTGGATTAAACACTAAAATTACCAAACAGGAGTCCATAAACTACGAGATGGGATACAAGTGGAATAAGCAAAGCTACTTCCTATCCACTTCAGCCTACAAACAGACCTCCGACAATGAAATATTCACGAACCCCGATTGGAATTGGTTTTCAACGGATCCAGCCAATATTAACCTGAACACAAGAAAATATATCTTTAATCTCAATGGTGGTTACGATGACAAAAAGCTCTTATTAAAGGGGAGTTACAACTATATAGATTCTGAAATTACAGAAAAAGCGTACTATGGTAAAACTGCTCCCCTCGTCTCAAAACACAATCTCAAAGGTTCTATAGGGTATAGATTCAACAATGGAATAGGATTATTTTACGACATAAGATACTACAGCTCCTACTATAAAGGGAATGATTATAAAAACGTAGATGGCAAAATGGGGGGCTATGCTGTGAGTGATGCTAAGATAGACTTCGTCAGGAAGAATTATGAATTATTTCTAAAAATAAATAACATATTGGACAAAAAATACTATGACTATGTGTACTATAGCTCTTTTGGAAATGGATATTATCCATCAATAAATAGAAACATATACGCAGGCGGATCCATAAAGTTTTAACGATATGAAAATGGCAAGGATA
>PNIN01000069.1 GCA_002878065.1 Calditerrivibrio nitroreducens | reverse complement strand
TTACCATCTTTATAGTAATACGGATCCAGTCCTTTTTGTGACAGCTTATCCATGAATCGCTGTACATTGTCAAAATCTGAAAAAGCACCCGCTTGAATGGTGTATTGAATCATGTCGGATCGCACAAGCCCCTTGGTGGAACAACCAAACATTGCAAATGTTAACATAAACAAAAATAAAAAAAATATTTTTTTCAACAGCAACCTCACTTATTTTATAAAAAATCCCGGCCAGCTTCTTGGAGGGGAGGGTGAAGCGTAGATATAGCCGGGCTACAAAACTAATATAACAATATTTTATTTTAAACGCAAGAGTTTTTTTGTAACCTATTATTGTAATTGAATATTTTATGATATGTTTTGATGGAGTATATCAGCTAAATTTACTTAGTATTAAATCCGGTAATGGGACAGCTTTTTTTCTATTGTTATCGTAGGATACCAGTGTAGTTTGAGCAGTGGCATACTCTAAACCGGATCCATTGTGGATGGAATAGGTAAGCGTGAAGGATGTTCTTTTGAGTTCTTTTAAATTAAAAGACACTATTACTTTATCTCCTAAATGGATTGGGTGTTTGAAATCACATGAGGCACTTACGATGATCAAGTAAATACCTTGTGTTATTAGTTCATTGAATTCATCAAGGAATACTTTTGTTCTTACAGTTTCAAGATAGGTAAAATATGTGGCGTGGTTTACGTGTCCATATGCATCTAAATCGGAATATCTTACCTCAATTTCTCCAGAAAAAGACATCTCTTTCATAGAAAATAAATAAAAAGAAAATATAATTTTGTCAATTATTTTTTTATGTGAAAAAATTAATATATTCTTTACAACACTAAAAATCTTATTATAATATGATTTGGGGGTAATATATGGACTGGTATATCGAAGAAGAACCGAAAAATTTTGATACTCATTTTGCTTCACCAAATAGGTCTACAATGCCAGAGCTTATTTCTGAGCTTGAGATTCTCTCCAAGAGCAAAATTGTGGATGCTTTGATGGTAACAACGGGTGGTCTTTTAGCGATTTTAAATAAAAATCGACAGGTATTGATGATCAATAACAATTTTTTAAAAATGCTAGGGATATCCAATCCTGTTGATGCTTTTGGGTTAAGGCCAGGTGAGCTTGTGGGATGTGTTCATTCAAAAGATATGAAAGCTGGATGTGGAACATCTGAATATTGTAAAACATGTGGGGCAGTTATTTCTATAATCACTGCATTGGAAACAAATGAGCCAGTTGAAAAAAAATGTATTATAGATACTGATAAAAATACTCTTGTACTAAATGTTCGTACTGTTCCAATTGTTGTGGATGGGTTGAAAGTTTTATTGCTTTTTGCAGATGATATATCAGAAAAGGAGTATTGTAAGGCTGCAAATGTCTATATGTGTAACGAATTGAAACGTAACCTCGAAAGTATTATTTCTAATGTTGATTTCTTAAGAATCCACTTACCTTTAGGTTCCTTTGCTATTATTTCTAATGTGGAGGACCTTTTCTCCCTTGCAAAAAAAATCTATAAGGATTTAGATTTTTATAAGACAATAGTAACAGAAAATATTTATGATATTCGCCCATCTGTGAAAAAGGTGAATCTATCGGCCTTACTGGATGATGTTCGGATATGCTTTAATAAGCATTATCATGAGTCCCACAAAGAGCTTAAAATTGATTGGAATTTTAAAAATATTGATTTATTGACGGATGAACTACTTTTTTTAAAGGTAATTTCTCTCTTGTTGGAGAATGCTGTGGAGCATACGGATAAAATTGTTAAGTTATGGGTAGATGTTAATGAGAAATCTGTTGTTTGTCATATATGGAATGAAAAAAAGATAGAATCTGATGTGGCCAAAAGGGTTTTTCAGAAATTTTTTACCACAAAGTCTGAGTTGGGACACGGGTTTGGAACATTTATGGCAAAATTTATTGCCGAAAAGGTTCTGTTAGGGAAATTGACTTTTACGACTGTAGATAATGGCACTACTTTTTCTTTTGAGCATCCATTGAGATAACTTGCGATTTTTTGATGTTTCTTAGTAAAACAATTTGTTTTCAATTGGTGGGAGGATGTGTGATTAAGCCTCCCACATAAGAGACATTGTTTGTGTTACATATATCTTCCCACGGCTAATGCGATAGCTTTTAGTTCACCCATTAACCTTAGGAATTGATCAGGTCTCAGGGATTGGGCGCCATCACTGAGGGCTTTTTCCGGTTCTGGATGTACTTCTATGATAAGTCCATCTGCACCAGCAGCTATTGCGGCTTTGGATAGAGACGGTACATAATGCCAATGCCCTGCTGCATGGCTTGGGTCTATAATTATAGGCAGATGTGATTTATCTTTCACTACCGGAACACAGCTTATGTCAAGAGTATTCCTGGTGGATGTTTCAAAAGTTCTGATACCTCTTTCACATAAAACAACATTTCTATTCCCTTCTGCAAGTATGTATTCAGCTGCAAGTAGGAATTCTTCAATGGTTGTGGCCATTCCTCTTTTTAATAAAACTGGCTTACCAACTTGACCTAACAGGCTCAAAAGCGCAAAGTTTTGTATGTTTCTCGCACCCACCTGAAACATATCGGTGTATTTATTTACCAAATCCACATCCCTTGGATTTACAACTTCCGTTACGACTGGTAAACCTGTGACCTCCCTTGCTTTTGCAAGAAGTTTTAGCCCCTCTTCACCTAAGCCCTGGAAAGCGTATGGGGATGTTCTGGGTTTGAATGCCCCACCCCGAAGCATTTTTGCACCGGCTGCTTTTACATATTCGGCCGTTTTTATGATCTGCTCTTCATTTTCTACGGAGCAGGGACCTGCTATTACGGTAATCTCTTCACCTCCAAATTTGACTCCACAAACCTCAACGATGCTTGGTTCTTTTTTTACCTCTTTGCTGGAGAGCTTGTATGGTTTTGTAATTGGAACTACTCTGTCTACTCCCGGCATATCTTCTATGACGCCTATGTTATCTCTGTCTCCTAAGCCAACTAATCCTATTACGTTTCTCTCTTTCCCATAAATTATATGGGGAGTAAATCCAAGACTTTCGGCTTTTTTGCATACCTCCTGAAGTTCATTTTCTTTTGAACCAATTTGCATTACAACAATCATATAATTACCTCCTATAAGTTTATAGATATAAAAAAAGGAGCCGCAAGAGGGGATCGCCCGCCTGCGGCTCCTGTTTTTACTATTTAAAAACAGGTTTCACCTCAAGCGGCAACCTCCAAAAAAGAAAAAGCAAAAAAAGAAGAAAGAAAAAATTACGAATATATTTTTGGATTTTACTTCAGATATCTTTATGAAACTTGTCAGAGCGTTTTTGTTATCCATAGAAGAGATCTAATTTAAAACTATTCAAAAGTCAAGTAAAATTTTGTTTTTTTAATTATTTATAGTAAAATGGTAACAATAAGTTCTAAGTGGGGTGTATTATCCCCACTTTTATAAAGTTTTAAGATGCAGTCCATCCACAATCTATTGTTATCATCGACCCTGTAATACACTGGGCGGCATCTGAGCATAGGTACAGTACCATACTGCCCACTTCTGATGGTTCAATGAGTCTTTTTACATAGGCTTTTTTGAGCATTATTTCTTCTATTACTTTTTCTCTCGGGATACCATGAGTCTTTGCCTGTGCATCTATCTGATTGTCCACAAGGGGAGTTCTTACATAGGCGGGGCATATCGAATTGACCGTAATTCCATATTTTCCCCCTTCAAGTGCAGTTGTTTTTGTAAGACCTGATAAACCATGTTTGGCTGAGATATACGCAGATTTAAATTCTGATGCCCTTAATCCATGTACCGAATTGATGTTTATAATCCTTCCCCATTTTTTTTCTTTCATGTAGTTCCATGAGTATTTTGTTAAAAGAAATGGGGCAGTTAACATAAGACTGATCATAAAATCCCACTTGTCTTCTGGAAAATCTTCAATTGGTGAAACATGCTGTATACCGGCATTGTTTACCAAAATATCAACTGAACCAAAAGTATTTCCGGCAAAATTTATAAGATCTCTACAGTCAGATCTTTTGGATAAGTCCGCCTGAAAAAATTTTGCATTAATTCTCTTTGCTTCTTCTATTCCTTTCTCCTTGTTTATATCTGCCATAACGACCTTGCAGCCTGCTTTTGATAATTGTTCTGCAATTGCCAAACCAATACCACTTGAGGCACCAGTTACTACTGCTACTTTATCTTGCATCAACTTCCTCCTGTTTTTTTTATATATGGATAGTAGCTATTATAAGCCACTACCCAGGCTTTTTTTATTTGAAATTATCTGATATTTTAAATGGAACACCTGTAGTTCTTTTTATGTCATCAAAATCTGAATAAGGAGAAATCTCTATAAGCGTTAATCCTTTATCTGGGTCTACTGTGAAAACTCCCTTTTCTGTTACTATCATTGATACCACATTCTTACCTGTAATTGGGTAGGTACATTCATTTACAATTTTAGGTTGACCATCTTTTGTGGTATGTTCCATCATTACTATCAATTTCTTCACTCCATTTACCAGATCCATTGCTCCACCAGGTCCTTTTACCATTTTACCTGGTATCATCCAGTTTGCAAGATCTCCATATTGGCTTACCTCCATACCTCCCAATACCGAAATATCTATATGTCCCCCCCTAACCATTGCAAAAGATTCTGATGAATCAAAGAACGTTGCACCTTTTTTGTAAGTAATGGTTTGTTTCCCTGCATTTATTAGATCGGGATCTTCTTCTCCAGGTTTTGGAAATGGTCCAACACCTAAAAGTCCATTTTCCGAATGGAGTGTTATATCCATATCTTCTGGTATATAATTAGCTACGAGTGTGGGCATACCTATTCCAAGATTGATATAATATCCATCTTTAAATTCTTTAACTATCCTTTTTGCCATCCATTCTTTCTGCTCATTGAATCCTTTAGCTTTTATAGTCCCATCAGAAACGGTTCTTTGCTCAATCGGTTTTTCGTAATCTTTTCCGACAACTATCCTGTCAACATATATCCCTGGCAGGTGAATTGACATTGGATCAAGTTCACCAACCTCCACAATCTCTTCAACTTCCACTACTGTTATTTTACCAGCTTTTGCACAGGCTTCATTGAAATTATTTGCTGTATATCTGAAGATTACGTTACCGGATTTATCAGCCTTCCATCCTTTAACAATTGATATATCTGTAACTATACTTTCTTCAAGAACGTATTCTTTTCCATTAAAACTCTTTATTTCTTTGTTTTCACACAATACTGTTCCAAAGCCTGTTCGGGTATAGAATGCAGGTATACCAGCTCCGCCAGCCCTGAGTTTTTCCGCAAGGGTACCCTGGGGTGTTAGCTCCACTTCGAGTTCACCATTAAGAAACTGTTTTTCAAATATGGAATTTTCACCAACATATGAAGATATCATCTTTTTTATCTGTTTGGTTTGTAGTAAAAGACCAAGTCCAAAGTTATCCACGCCAGCATTGTTACTGACAAATGTTAGATTTTTAACGCCACTATCTCTTATTGCTAATATAAGCTTTTCGGGAATTCCGCAGAGCCCGAAACCTCCTGCAGCTATTGTCATATTATCTTTCAAAAGATCTTTAATTGCCTCTTTTGCATCATAAAAAATAGGTTTCATATCCTATCTCCTAATTGATTTTTTCAATTAAAACTGCAACTGCTTCGCCTCCACCAATGCATAAAGTGGCAATGCCATATTTTTTGTTTTTCTGGATCATCTCTCTTGCAAGGGTGATAAGTAGCCTCGCACCGCTCGCACCAACTGGGTGTCCAAAAGCGACCGCTCCTCCATTAACATTAACTTTATTGATGTCTAATTTTAGTTTTTTAATTGCCATAAGAGGTACGGCAGCAAAAGCTTCATTTATTTCAAAAAGATCTATCTGATCTAAGTTTAGCTTAGCTTTTTCTATTACCTTTTCAATTGCTCCTATTGGTGCTTCACCAAAATCGTTTGGATGAATACTATTTGTTGAGTAAGCCACAATTCTTATTTTTGGCTGAAACCCATATTTTTTCACTGCATCATCATCCGCTATTAATGTAATTGCTGCACCATCGTTTATCTTTGATGCATTTCCTGCTGTGATACTACCATCTTTTGCAAAAACAGGTTTTAGGGATCCGAGTTTTGCTACATCCCCTTTGAATGGATCTTCATCTTTATCAATAATATGTTCACCTTTTTTGGTCTTTTTTATTACTGGAAGGATTTCCGAACTGATTGTTCCATTTTCGATAGCAGTTTGGGCAAGTGTGTAACTTCTGATGGCATAGTTATCCTGATCTTCCCTTGTTATACCATTTTTCTTTATACTTTCTTCTGTTATCTCCCCCATATGTTTTCCGGAATATGGATCCTGCAAAGCATCATATATCATAAGGTCAAAAAATGTTGAGTGTCCCATTCTATAACCAAATCGTGCTTTATCCATAGCAAATGGTGCCATTGACATATTTTCCATTCCTCCAGCATACACGAGGGACGAATCACCCAAAAGTATAGACTGAGTTGCAAGCATTACTGATTTCAAACCACTACCGCAAACTTTGTTTATCGTCATAGCATGCACAGAATCCGAAAGACCTGCCAATCTCATCGCCTGTCTTGCGGGAGCCTGTCTTGAACCCCCCTGGATTACCTGACCAATGATAACCTCATTAGCGGCATCAGAAGGTAGATTGTATCTCTGCTGAAGTTCTTTAATCAAAAAAGATGCTAACTCTGGTGCAGGTATGTCAGATAGGGCACCACCAAAGCTGCCGAATGGTGTCCTTATTCCATCGATTAGATATACATTTTTCATAGACTCTCCTTTAGATTTTTTATAATAAATAAACAAATATCGTGCCAAATAAAATAAATAGTCAATAAGAGAAGATTAATTTTTTGCTTCTCAATTTACGAGTAATAATGTTCTTTGATTTAGAAGTGGATTAAGAAGAATTTTTCTTATATCTGATTCTTTTTTAAATCAAAAATGTTTTAAATCAGGTTTATTGGGGGTTTTTTGATTTGAAAATAAATCAATGATTCATTCTTGCATCAGAAATGTTGTGCTTTTTAAAAAGCCTCACCACCTTGGATTGACTTATTCCAAGGGATTTTGCTATTTCTCTGGTTGTCTTACCACTTTTCTTTTCGTTAAGGAGGATCTGCTTTTCAATAGAATTTAGAGTGGACATTAAATTTCCACTTTTATGTATCTCTTTTATTGTTTGATTAAATTCTATATTGTTTAAATCATCAATTGTGATTAAGTTTGCCTTTGATAGCAGAATGAGTCGCTCTATTACATTTTCAAGCTCTCTAATATTCCCTTCCCAGTGGAATTTAGTGAAATACTCGATTACATCATAAGCGATGATTTTGTTGAATTTATACTTCAAGTTGTATTTTTCCAGAAAATATTTTGTCAACAATGGGATATCTTCGATTCTTTCCCTTAAAGGTGGAATATGTAAGCTTACTACATTTAGTCTGTAAAAAAGATCTTCTCTGAATTTACCTTCTTTTGATAAAGTGTATAGATCTTTGTTTGAAGCAGATATGATTCTGACATCTGCTTTTAAATGTTTTTGTCCACCTACCTTTATAAACTCTTTATCCTGTATAAAAGTCAATAGCTTTGATTGTGTGTTGTAGGGTAATTCAGATATCTCGTCTAAAAATAATGTCCCACCGTTTGCTATTTCTATTAGCCCTTTTTTCCCTTTTGAGCTTGCTCCGGTAAAAGCTCCAGATTCATACCCAAAAAGTTCTGATTCTATTAGATTCTCCGGGATAGCTCCACAGTTTATCTTTATAAAGGGTCCATTTTTTCTTGTACTCAATTTATGAATTACTTCAGCGATAAGAGATTTACCAACTCCAGTTTCTCCTGTAATGAGTATAGTACAATCTGTTGGAGCGATTTTTATGGCAATGTTTATTACTTCATTCATTCTTTTATTTGAAGATATTAAATTTTGTTGATCTAATTTAAAATTACTGACGGTATCAAGATCTATAGTACTATTGTAAATGATATTCGTTAGATCCCAAATTGTATTCACTACATATATAATTTCACCTTTTTCATTGAAGATAGGTTTTCCTTTTACTAAAAAATTTTTATTGGTTATTGTCCTATAGGTGGCGGTAGCTTCCTTTTTTGTCTGAAGGACTATTAAAGTGGCAGAACCAGTGAAATATTTATATTTGTATACAAGGTCATGTAGATTTTTCCCTTTTATCTCTTCAAATGGTATTTCAGCCATGTTTTCAAATGTTTTGTTTACATAAAGTGTTTTTCCCTCGCTATCGGCGAGATAAACGCCATTGAAGAGATTGTCCAGGATAAGCTCCAATTGCTCAACGCTCAACTTGTTATTTTCCATAAAGCTACTTTTAGTTATTATTAAGAAAAAGTCAATAAACAAAGCAGGGGAGATCCCTGCTTTATTTCATAATGGCATCTGGTAAAAATGTTATAATTGAAGGGAAAATGATGCAAAGAATTAATCCAATCATTTGTAATATAACAAACGGAACGATACCTTTATATATATCTTTCAGATCTGTTCCTGCTGGAGCTATACCTCTGTAGTAAAATAGGGAATAACCAAAAGGTGGTGTCAGAAATGACATCTGAAGATTTACAGCGACAAGCATTGTAAACCATAGTGTGTCGAAACCTAATTTCTCAATTATTGGTATAAAAATAGGCATTGTTAATAGTAAAATTCCAAGCCAATCCACAAACATACCCAGAATAAATAATATAAACATCATAATCCCAAGGATTACCCATCTATTTTCACTAATCATAAATAGTAATTTTGTGAATGTTTCCCCTCCGCCTAATCCCATAAAAACAGATGTGTAAAGGTTAGCACCAATGAATATAAACATTACCATGCAGGTTATCTTTAATGTTGCAACCCCTGCATCTATTAAAAGTTTTACATCAAATCTTTTGTTTGCAATAGCAAGTATCATTGCGCCAAGACATCCCATACCGGCAGCTTCAGTTGGTGTTGCTATACCGAAGGCGATAGTTCCAAGTACTGCAAATATTAAAAATAATGTGGGGAGCATAGATTTTAAAGTGAGTGTTACTTTTTGTTTTAATGTATGAGTTCTTTCCTCTTTAGGTAGTGGAGGTCCTACTTCAGGTTTTAGAAGAGCATATACAAAAATGTATATAAGATAAAGGAAAGATAGAAGGAAGCCAGGCATGAATGCTGCTAAGAAGAGTTTCCCCACTGATATCCCCACAAGTCCGCCCATTACCACAAGCATTATGGATGGAGGGATGAGAATGCCGAGGGTTCCCCCAGCGATGACTGTGCCGGCGACTAATCTTTTATCATACCCTTTTTTAACCATTGAAGGTGCCGCCAGAAGACCCATTGATACCACTGAAGCTCCAACTATACCGGTAGTTGCTGCAAAAAGTGTGGCAACTACTGTAGTGGCGAGTGCAAGACCACCCCGCACAGGCCCAAAAACTATATACATAGCTTCGAAAAGTTCATCTGCGACACCAGATTTGTCCAAAAATTGTGCCATTAAAATAAAAAGTGGAATGGCCACAAGCACATAATTTTCCGTAGAGTTCTACTGCAAGTTTCATCCCCTCATGTTCCAGCCAAATTGTGTATTCCAGTGAATTCATTCCAAAAGGTACAGATGCAAATGCCACAAAAGCTTCATCTTTACCCTTCCAATAGCCTGGCCAGTCGTGTCCCATCTGAGCCACATTGTTTCTGACTGCATCGAAAACCTGAAATGCAGGTACTATTGCACCGTCAGGATAAACTTTGATGATAAACTCGCCGTTGCTTAGTTCTTTAACAACCTCAGCAAAATGCTCTGCTGCCCTTTGAAAACTAATGCTGTTTGACCATGTGCAACCATTTTCCATTCTACTTTTGTTGCAAAAACTGAAGATACCATAAAAATTGATACAGCTAATATTAAAAATAGTTTTTTCATAAAACCTCCTTTTTATTTATTGGCTCTTATTGCCTTTTTTTAAATATTGCATCGTAGACCAACTCTATCGGATGTGTTATCTCCACATCCAATAGATTTTCTCCATAAATAGAATCTGTAAGCTGCATTACGCAGCCGGGGCATGGACTTAAAACCTTTTTATAACCTTTTTCCATCACCTCCTCAGCTTTTGTTTTTCCAATCTGCCTGGAGTTTTTATAATTTTTAATGTTAAAGGTGCCTCCAAATCCGCAGCAATTTCTGTTTTCCATTGGTGCAAAATTTGTGCCAAGTTTTTTTATAACATTGTTTAATTTTGGCTCTTTGGATTGATCGTAATGACATGGTAAATGAAGGGTGATTTTTTCATCAGTTATAGATTCTAATTCTATTCCTAAAACCTCTTCAATAAATATCATAATATCGTAATACTTCTTTTTTACATATTCTCTGGTGATCTTTTCTCCCATTTCATGTAAGCCGTATTGACAGGTGGGGCATGCTGTAATTATATATTCTGCATCAATTGTGTTGAAAAATTTATAATTTTCTATGATCATATTTTTGTAGATACCAATTTCCCCAAGTGTGGCAGCTGGAATTCCACAACATCTGTTAACCTCGGGTGTATATACTGATACTCCATAATGATTTAATATTTCGATTATTTTTCTTCCCCAATCCGTGAATATCATATTGATGGCACATCCCGGATAAAAGATTGCCCTTAATTTTTCTTCTTTTGCTTTGTGGAATCCTCCAAATTCACTACAAAACGGTTTGCTCTTAATAGGGTAAACATTTCTCTCAGAAAATGAACTTATCAGTGGTTTTAATATATTTTTCTTTATCTTTTTAGAACCAAAACGCTGGCCTATATGAATGAGTGGAGAAAGTTTTGCAAGTAGCTCTGGTTTTTCGATAACAATTTTTAAGACAAGTTTGCCCCATGTCGGAAGCTTTTCTATTTTCCTTAAGATAGCTTTTGCTTTAAGAAAGATTTCATCGGTTTTTACTCCACTGGGGCAATTTATTTTACATCTACCACAGAGAAGGCAATAGTCCAGATGTTTTAAAATTGAAGAGGCTTTTTCAATTCTTCCTTCAAAGACTGCTTCAATAAGTGCTATTTTACCTCTTGCAACGGTAGTTTCTTCAAGGTCTTTTTGATAAAGGGGGCAGTGAGCCTGACATGTACCGCATTTCATGCATTGTATAGTTAGTTCTTCAAGTTCTTTGAGTTCATTTATAATATCATCCATCTTATAGTCCCATTTTGTGAGGGTTTAATATATTTTTGGGGTCTGTTCCATTTTTAAGTTTTTTCATGTAAATAATAGTCCCTTTGCCGACCTCTTTTTCCAGATATTTTGCTTTTGCAGTTCCCACACCATGTTCACCGCTCAAAGTGCCTTCTAATTCGAGGGCTGCTTCGAAAATCTCGTCGATAGCCTTTTCAACCCTTTCCATTTCTGCTTTGTTTCTTCTATCTGTCAAAATTGTTGGATGAAGGTTTCCATCCCCAGCATGTCCAAATGTACCAATGGTGAGATCATACTTTTTGGTTATAGCCTGAATCCGTCTCATCATTTCAGGTATTCTACTTCTTGGTACAGTTGCATCTTCCAAAATCAAAGTTGGTTTGAGTCTTGCTAAACTGCTGAGGGCTTTTCTGCGGGCTTCCCAGATTTTATTTCTTTCTTCTAAACTATTTGCAACTTTAAGCTCACCACCCATTTTTTGAGATATTTCTAAAATTTTTGAAAACTCCTCTTCCACCTGCCCTTCATATCCATCCACCTCAATAAGCAATAAGGCACCCGCGTCTGTAGGAAGACCTATTTTGCTTGCCTCTTCAACAGTATTAATTGTAAAATTATCAAGAAATTCGAGTGTAGCTGGCACTATTTTGGCTGCAATTATTGCAGATACCATTTCACATGCAGTGATCATATCTTTGAATAATACCAACATAGACCTGGACGTTTTTGGCTTTGGAATAAGTTTTAGTGTGATATCTGTCATTACCCCAAGCATCCCTTCAGACGACACCATTAATCCCTGAAGATTGAAACCTGTTACCAGTTTTACCGTTTTTCCTCCACTTTTTACATAATTTCCTTCCGGACAGAAAAAATTGATGCCCATTACGTAATCTTTAGTGACTCCGTATTTCAAACCTCTAAGTCCACCGGCATTTTCAGCCACATTGCCACCAATGGTTGATATATTCATGCTACCAGGATCTGGTGGATAGAATAACCCTTTCGACTCCACAGCTTTTGCAAGATTTGCAGTTACCACACCTGATTGTACCACCGCATATAGGTCATTTTCGTTGATTTCTAATATTTTATTAAAGCCAGTTGTCAAAAGAACGCAACCACCAGTTTTAGGTACAGTTCCCCCGCTTAAATTTGTGCCTGCTCCTCTTGTTATTAATGGGATATTGGCATCGTTGCATAATTTTATTATTTTTTCTATCTGTTCATAGTTTGACGGCTTTACTACTATATCCGGAAGAACGGGTATTTCAGCGTAAGCATCGTAACTGTAGCAGGCCAGTTGATCCTCTTCTGTAAAAATCGTACCATTTTCTTTTATTATCTCTTTGAATTTATATACTAATGATTTATAAAGCATTTTTCACCTCGACAAAAGGTTAAGTGGTATTACCAAAATACATATAACCAATTCTATTGTAATTGTCAAACATTTTTTTTAAAAAAGTTTGAATATTTTTGTGGATTTGCATATAATTGTAACATATTATTATATATGTTTTTTATATAGATAAAAATAAAACAAGGTAAGAGAATTTTGTTTGCAACTTTTTTAGTTAGATTTTTTTAGTCTGTAACCAATTATTTGGCCTAATACGGCAAATACTAAAAATAAAGGGATGAATTTTATGCTTAAATGTGAATAGATTCTTGATGTTGCCACTATAGGAATAGGTGCATGGATGCAAAAAAACCATCCAATGGAGAATTTCTTAAATCTTCTTCTCCAATAACCAAATGGAAGGTTTAGGAAAAATGTCATTACGCTTATAAAAATTACAACTTGCAAATGATCCATTTTTTTAATATACTTACTAAACGGAGATTTGTAAATGAAAATTTTGTATATTGGTGCTGGTGGCTTTTTAGGTGCTATTTCAAGATATTATGTTTCGAAATATTCCAACATTTTCTTGGGGGATAAAATACCTCTTGGTACGGTGATTGTGAATATTACAGGCTCTTTTATACTTGGATTTTTGTATGTATTGTCAGTGGAGAAGCTCTCTGTTGGTGACAATTTTAGATTGTTTTTGGGAGTAGGATTCCTTGGGGCATACACAACCTTTTCCACATTTTCTGTGGAGTTTATAAATCTTCTCTCTGAAGGTATTGTTTTTAATGCGGCGGTTTATTGGGTCCTTAATGTCGTAGTCAGTATTGTTGCTGCTTTTTTTGGTATTTACTTAGCCAGACTTTGAGGTGGGTTATGTCAAATAAATTAATTGGTGAACAGAAACTTGTACGGATCTTTATCGGAGAGAGTGATAAGTTTGAAGGGGAACCTCTTTATAAATATATTGTCAAAAAAGCAAGAAGTTTGGGAATTTCTGGGGCAACAGTATTTAGGGGGATTTATGGATATGGGGCCAGTTCTGTTATTCATAGTGCTTCTGTTTTAACTCTTTCGGAGGATCTACCTATAGTGATTGAGATTATAGACTCAGAAAATCAGATAGATAAACTACTTGCAGAAATAGATGGGATAATTGAGCATGGTCTGATTACAGTTGAAAAAGCAACGGTAATAAAATATTTTTAGGTGAAAAATGGGTTATCTCAAAAACATAAAATGCCCTATATTCAATGCTGAAGGTTTAAAGCCTAAGGATTTACCGCCAATCGAAGAATATTATATTGAAATAGGTGGAAATACGGATAAGGCAGGTAAATACCTTTTAAAAGATTTTCTGTCAAATTTTGAAAAAAGAGTTGTAAATTGTAGATTGACATCAGTGAGTAGATTTAGTGTAAGGGCTAATTGGGGTGGTGTTTTGTGGTCTGATTTCATTAAGTGGATTGGTGATGTGAACTATAAATATGTATATTTTGAAAGCTACGGTAAATATGTTACGGTTGTTCACAGAGAAGATCTGTCAAACGAACGGATATTGATTTGTGATGAGGTGGAAGGGGAACCTCTTGAATTTACTTATGGTGGTCCGATTAGAATGGTCATACCTAATTTATGGGGCTATAAGAGTTGCAAATGGCTCAAAAGGATATTTTTTATTGATGAATATATAGTTGGCTTCTGGGAATCGAGGGGATATGATGATAGAGGTTTGATAGAGCCATGCGTATTATTGGATGTGAATACAGGAAATTTTAAAAAAATAAAAGGTGGAGAGGTTTTGGATTTTTAATGGCTGGAAATAGTTTTGGAAGAATTTTTAGAATTACTACATTCGGTGAAAGTCATGGAAAAGCTGTTGGTGTGGTGGTGGATGGTGTTCCTGCTAAAATTCCTATAGCTGAGGATGAGATACAAAAGGAGTTAAATCGAAGGAAGCCTGGACAGAGTGAGCTTACAACTCCGAGAAATGAAGATGATGAGGTGGAGATATTAAGTGGTGTTTTTGATGGAATGACCACCGGTACGCCAATATGTATGGTTGTTTACAATAAAAATCAGAAATCTAAAGATTATGATGCGGTGAAAAATCTTTTTAGACCAGGACATGCGGACTATACCTATCAAATGAAATATGGGATAAGAGATTATAGAGGTGGTGGAAGATCATCTTCCAGGGAGACTATCGGTAGAGTTTGTGCAGGTGCAATTGCCAAAAAGATTTTGAAAAAATACAATATCGAAATATTTGGCTATGTTAAACAGGTGGGTTATGTAAAGGGTGAAAAACTCGTGAAGGATTTTATAGAAAATAACCCGGTGAGAATGGCTGATCCTGAAAAATATAAAGAAGCATATGATTTGATTTTAGATGTTAAGAGTCGGGGTGATTCCGTCGGAGCGCTTGTGGAGGTTATAGTTTCTGGTGTTCCAGCTGGACTGGGTGAACCGGTCTTTGATAGGCTGAATGCTGAAATTGGCAAGGCGATTCTATCTATACCTGCAGTAAAAGGGATAGAGTTTGGAGCCGGATTCTCTGTTGTGGAGCGTTTTGGTAGTATAAATAATGATGAAATTACCCCTTATGGGTTTATGACAAATAATGCAGGTGGTACTCTTGGAGGCATAAGTTCGGGGCAGGATATAGTTTTTAGATTTGCATTAAAGCCACCTTCTTCTATATTGATAGAAAAAAATACGATAGATATAATGGGTAATCCTAAAAAGATTGTTACGGAAGGAAGACATGATCCATGTGTCGCTCCAAGGGTTGTTCCCGTAGCAGAGGCGATGACGTCTATAGTTATTGTAGACTTTATGATGATAAATAAAAGATTAGAGTTGTAATCAATTGGTAAATAAGGCCTAAGAAAAAAAATAAAAAAACTTAAAAAAACTACTTGACAAAGAGGGA
>PNIN01000003.1 GCA_002878065.1 Calditerrivibrio nitroreducens | reverse complement strand
ATTTTAAAACACGCTACTACAGATAAAGAAAGATTTGAAACTGCTAAGAGATTCGTCGATTTTGTTCAAAGTCCAGAAACAAGGAAGATTTTCATAAAATACGGATTTGTTCTACCTGGTGAGGAGTAATGATAGATTTGACCAGTTTTGAGTTAGATTACATAATTAATGAAGATGTCCCCCTCCTTACAATCATTATGGGTCTTTATAAGTACAGCAAAAAAAGGCACAATAAAGTAATTGTGCAAGAGAAGCAATTTATATTCTATCTGGTTATCGGATCTGTTTTAGGGTCTTTATCTGGAAGTCTTTTTTTGAATCTATTTTCAAGTCATTCTCTAAGATTAATCTTGGGGATTATACTTTTGATATCTTCCTTAAAGATGCTTTATATAAATAAAAAAGGGGGGTTAATATTATTAAAAGAATTGTTCTGATATTTTTAACGATATTTTGCTTTATGTCTCCAACTTTTGCTGGAGATATAAAAGTATTTGCTGTGGGTACTTTATCTTACATAATTGATGAATTAGTTAAAGCCTACAATATGAAGTACCCAAACGACATGGTAAAGATTATCATTGGTTCGGCAGGTAAAGGGTATAATCAGATTGAGAATGGTGCTCCTTACGATATATTTCTATCCGCGGATATGGAATACCCAGAAAATCTTAAAAAGAAAGGTTTTGCGATTTCCGATGTCAAACCTTATCTCATGGAATTTTGGAGGCAGTATGAATAGGTTGGCTGGTATTATTACTCATTTCCACTCAGTTGATACAATGTCGACTGTGAACGTAAACACAGAAATTGGGGAATTTTGTTGTGTTATACTTGAAAATCCTCAAACGGCAACCTATCTTAAAAAAGAAAACAAGGTTAAGTTGCTATTTAAAGAAACCAATTTTTTTATTTCTAAAAATCAGATTTATAATTTTAACTCGTTCAGAACAATAATTAAAGATATACTCCTGGCTGATATCTTTGTGAAACTTGCGGTAGAATCGAATAATTATTTTTTTTGTGTTTTGATTACAAAAAAAGAGTTTGAAACTTTTGATTTAAATTTAAACGATGAGATTTTTGTTTACATAAAACCGACAAATATAATATTGGAGATTTAAAATGTTTGAGATTTTAAAACAGATTGATTATACTCCATTTTATCTTACATTGAGACTTGCTTTCACAACAACCGTTATCCTATTTCTTACAGGCCTGCCTCTGGCATATCTAATATCATATTCTAAGATGAGATTTAAATCGGTCATTGAAGCTTTGATAGCTCTGCCTCTGGTTTTACCACCTTCGGTTTTGGGTTTTTATCTTCTTTTGATATTATCTAAAAATGGTTTTTTAGGAATGTTTTGGGAAAAGAGTTTTGGGCATCAGCTTGCATTTCATTTTGAAGGGGTAGTGATAGCTTCTGTGATATTTAGCTTCCCCTTTATGGTTCATCCATTATTGTCAGGCTTTAGATCTATAAATAAGACTCTAATTGAAGCATCATACACACTTGGAAAGTCTAAAATGGATACACTTTTTCGTGTAATACTTCCCAATATGAAGCCTGCTATTCTCACAGGCATAATTTTGTCATTCGCTCATACGATTGGAGAATTTGGAGTTGTGCTTATGGTTGGAGGTAGCATTGATGGTGAGACTAAAGTTGTATCCATAGCCATATATGATGCAGTGGAAAAAATAGATTATACAACAGCCCATATATATGCGGCTGTACTTTTTGCATTATCCTTCTTTACATTGCTCGTTGTTTATATGTTTAATAAAAGATTTGAAACGGGGATGTAGTCATGATAGAGGTGAATGTTAGAAAAGAATTGGTGGGTTATAAAGGTAATTTTACTCTGGATGTTAATTTAAAGATAGAAAAAGGGGAGTTTTTGACTATTTTTGGTAAATCCGGTTCTGGAAAGACTACTGTTCTAAGGATGATTGCAGGGCTTTTGGAACCTGATGAGGGTATCATTAGATTTGGGGATAAGATATATTTTGATTCCTCTTCAGGGATCAATTTGCCACCGCAAAAGAGAAGCGTGGGATTTGTATTTCAAAACTATGCACTTTTTCCAAATATGACGGTATATGAAAATATCGTCTATGCAGCAGATAAAAGCCAGTTGTCAAAAGTGGATGAAATATTAAAGCTTGTGGAGCTTTATGATCTCAAAGCTAGATATCCATCATCATTGTCAGGTGGGCAGCAACAGCGGGTTGCACTTGTAAGATCTATCATGAGAAATCCTGACATACTTTTGTTGGACGAACCCCTTTCAGCTCTTGATTTCACGATACGGTTAAAACTTCAGGATGAGGTAAAAGAGATTCACAGAAGATATGGTTTGACCACCATACTCGTTTCACATGACAAGCCGGAGGTATTTAAAATGTCAGAAAAGGTGGTTTATCTTGAAGAAGGTAAAATCCGAAAGATAGGCACACCCCGTGAAGTATTCATTGAAAAAAATCTATCAGGGAAGTTCTCTTTTTTTGGAACAATCCTAGACATAAGAAAGAGTGATGTTTTTAATATAGTTACTGTTGATATTAATGGTAATCTGGTGGAGGTTGCCACAGTAGAAGATTTAAATATAGGGGAGGAGGTTATTATAGGTTCAAAGGCGTTTACTCCTATTGTTAAGAGATTATGAAACTCATTTGATGTTGTGTTTTTAATTGTATTTGTGTTTATTTTAAAGCTAAACTTAGCAATAAGTTATCGTGATATTTTTTAAGTTAGGTATGAATTTTATTGAAAAATAAATTTATGGGATTATAGTATAAACAGTGTTCTATTTAATAATATTTTAAAAAAGGGGGTAGTTATGGACTATCCTGTATAGGGAAGTGAGTCTCTTGCTGGGGCTAAGTTCATTGCCATTGTTGCTGTTTTTAATGTTTTTATATCCTATTTAGCAATCTGTATGGGAATTATGTGGTTATCGCTGAAAAGATAGCCATTAAGTCAAACAATCAGGACTACAGTCTGTTTGTCGAGAAAAGTAGTGCCCTTATCCTGCTGATTGATGTTATAAATGACGTTCTGGAAAAGAAAAAGATTACAAAGATGGTG
>PNIN01000027.1 GCA_002878065.1 Calditerrivibrio nitroreducens | reverse complement strand
CCTGTTTTACTCTGGTATAAGACCTGCCGTTAACGTTGGTCTTTCTGTATCAAGGGTTGGTGGTGCTGCTCAGATAAAAGCTATGAAACAGGTTGCTGGTAGGCTACGTCTTGAGCTTGCACAGTACAGAGAGCTTGCGGCATTTGCTCAGTTTGGCAGCGATCTTGATGCTGCCACACAGGCTCAGCTCAATAGAGGTGAAAAATTGGTGGAACTCTTGAAACAGGGACAATACAAGCCTGTACCAGTTGAAGAACAGGTGCTTGCAATATTCTGCGGTGTAAATGGATATTTAGACGATATCCCCACAAAGAGTATCTCTAAATTTGAGTCTGAGTTTATAAACTATGTTAAAATAAATAAACCTGAAATTATCAATGAGATAGTTGATAAAAAAGCTCTTTCTGACGAGCTTACGGCTAAGATAAAGGCAACTGTGGAAGAATTTAAAAAGCAGTTTACTGCGTAAGTAGGAAGATAAGATGCCTGGAATGAGGGATATAAAACGGAAGATAAATTCTGTCAAAAACACGCAGAAAATAACCAAAGCGATGAAAATGGTATCTGCTGCAAAGATGAGAAAGGCTCAGGATGCTATGAATGCGGCCAAGCCTTACGCAAGAAAATTGACAGAATTGGTTAATAGTATAGGTAGCCGTGTGTCAAAAGAGATGCATCCATTTTTGCAGCCTAAAGAAGAGGTTAAATCTATTGGGGTGATTGTTGTTAGCTCTGATAGGGGGCTGTGTGGTGCATTTAATAATAATATTATCAAGACTTTTAGTAATTTTGTAAAGCAACAAAGCGATAAACAGATCAAGGTAATAACCGTAGGAAGAAAGATCGACGATTATGTTAGAAAGAGAAAGTATAATATTCTTGATAGTTATATTACCTTCGGCGGAAGAGTAAGGTACGACGATGCGGTAGCCATTGGTGAAAAGGTAAACGAATATTTCATCTCTGATGAAATTGATGAGTTGTATCTCATTTATAATGAGTTTAAAAGTATCGTTTACCAGACTCCAAAAGTGATCAAACTTTTACCGGTATCACTTGAAGAAGGTACCGAAATGGATGCGGTGGATTACCTATTCGAGCCTAATCCTGCTTCTCTTATAAAAGAGATTCTTCCTAAATTTTTAAATTTTAATATTTTTAGTGTTTTACTGGAGTCAACTGCAGGTGAACATGGAGCAAGGATGGCAGCTATGGATAATGCCACTAGGAATGCCGGTGAGTTTATCAGAAAACTTACCCTTACTTATAATAAGGCAAGACAGGCTGCAATTACAAAAGAGATACTTGATATTGTAAACGGGGCAGAAGCATTAAAATAAATAAACTGTGTCATGGAGAGTTGTGATGACTAATGTCGGTAAAATAGTACAGGTTATAGGACCGGTGGTCGATATAAAGTTCGATTCCGGTGTGTTACCTGAAATCTACAATGCTGTTAAAATTGAAAACAAAGCAACCGGTACCACAGTAATCTGTGAGGTTGAGCAGCACCTTGGGGAAAATACAGTAAGAGCGGTGTCTATGACATCCACTGACGGTCTCGTGAGAGGGATGGAAGTCATAGATACGGGAAAAGCTATTACTGCTCCAGTTGGAAAAGGTGCTCTTGGTAGGATTCTCAACGTAGTAGGGGATCCAGTTGATGAACAAGGTCCAGTAGATGCGGTTGATTATTGGCCAATTCACAGACCTGCTCCAAAATTGGAAGACCAGGATACAGGTAGTAATATTCTTGAGACCGGTATCAAGGTTATCGACCTTTTGGAGCCATATACTAAAGGTGGTAAAACCGGTCTTTTTGGTGGTGCAGGTGTTGGTAAGACGGTTTTAATTATGGAGCTTATCAACAATATCGCAAAACAACATGGTGGCTATTCTGTATTCTGTGGTGTTGGTGAAAGAACCAGGGAAGGTAACGACCTATATCTTGAAATGAAGGAATCTGGAGTTCTTGATAAAGTTGCATTGGTCTATGGTCAGATGGGCAAGGATGAGGGTTGGGCTTACTGGTCTTACAATTGCTGAATATTTCAGGGATGTGGAAGGTCAGGATGTTCTTCTCTTCATAGATAACATATTCAGGTTTACCCAGGCTGGTTCGGAGGTTTCCGCATTGTTGGGTAGGATGCCATCAGCGGTTGGTTATCAGCCTACACTTGGTACAGAGATGGGTGAATTGCAGGAGCGTATTACCTCTACTAAAAAAGGTTCTATTACATCTGTTCAGGCGGTTTACGTGCCTGCAGATGACCTTACGGACCCTGCTCCGGCCACTACCTTTGCACACCTTGATGCAACGACGGTTTTATCAAGGCAGATCGCAGAGCTCGGTATATATCCTGCTGTGGATCCACTCGATTCCACTTCAAGGATATTAGACCCTAACATAGTGGGTGTGGAGCATTATACAGTAGCAAGGGAAGTACAGAAGATTTTGCAGAGGTACAAAGAATTACAGGATATTATTGCAATTCTTGGTATGGAAGAGCTTACTGAAGAGGATAAACTGGTAGTTGCAAGGGCAAGAAAGATTCAGAGATTTCTTTCTCAGCCTTTCCATGTAGCTGAGCAGTTTACCGGTATGAAGGGTAAGTATGTAAAATTGTCTGATACTATTAAAGGGTTTAAGGAGATAATTGCTGGTAAGTGTGATGACCTTCCAGAGCAGGCATTTTACATGGTAGGTGGAATAGAAGAAGTATACGAAAAAGCTGAACAGCTTAAGAAAAGAGGATAATTATGGCTGAAAAGCTTAGATTGGAGCTTGTGTCCCCTGAAAAGCAGCTTCTTTCTATAGATGTGGATGAAGTTGTGGCACCAGGGGTAGAAGGGGAGTTTGGTGTACTTCCGGGCCATACCGCTTTTCTTACTGCTTTAAGAATTGGCGAGCTTATTTATAAAGTTAATGGAAAAGAGGAGTATGTAGCAATAGAAAAAGGCTTCTTCGAGGTCTCAAATGATAAGGTTACAGTGTTAGCCGAGGGTGCAGAGCTTGGTCGAGAAATCGATCTTGAGGAGGCTATAAGAAGAAAGCTTGAGGCTGAAAAGGCTCTGGAACAGATGAGACATGAGGATGAAATTAAGTTTAGAAAAGCTGAAGCTCAGCTTCGTAGGGAGCTTTTGAGGGTTTCTGTTGCGGAAAAATACAAGAAATAGTTAACTCTATGAAATGAAAAAAAAAAAAGGGGGGGTTTTCGCCCCGCTTTTTTATTTAGTACAGTTAAAGCTGCTTATAGTTTAGCAGTCGAAATATAGCATAAATTCCATTGGATGTGGTTTCATGTTTACTGCTGCCACTTCATGCTGTCTTTTGTATGCTATCCATGTGGATATAACATCTTCAGTAAACACATCCCCTTTGAGAAGGAATTCATGATCTTTTTCAAGTGAATCGAGAGCTTCTTCCAGAGAACCTGGCATTTTTGGTATATTGGAAAGTTCTATTGGATCCAGATCGTATAGGTTTTTATCCATTGGTTCACCTGGGTCTATTTTATTTTCGATACCATCAAGCCCCGCCATAAGCATAGCAGTGAATGCAAGGTATGGATTGCAGGATGGATCTGGGAATCTCACTTCAATCCTTTTGGATTTTGGAGAAGCAGAGTACATTGGGATTCTAATGGAGGCACTTCTATTTCTTGATGAATAGGCCAGGTTTACAGGGGCTTCATAACCGGGTACCAATCTTTTGTAGGAGTTTGTGATGGGATTGGTAAAGGCTGCTAAAGCCTTGGCATGTTTTATAATACCACCTATATAATATAGGGCAATTTCGCTCAAACCGGCGTATTCATCACCGGCAAAAAGTGGTTTCCCATCTTTCCAGAGAGATTGGTGGCAATGTAAACCGCTTCCGTTATCCCCAAACATAGGTTTAGGCATAAAAGTAACTACTTTGTTGTGAAGCTTTGCAACATTTTTTATAGCATACTTATAAAACATCAAATTATCCGCCTGCTCCACCATTGGGGCAAACTTGATATCAATCTCCACCTGACCGGCGGTGGCTACTTCATGATGATGGGCTTCCACTTCAATACCAAATTTCATAAGTGCAAGAGACATCTCAGTTCTCAAATCCATAAGTGAGTCGTGTGGTGGTACAGGGAAATACCCTTCTTTGTGTCTAATTTTATAACCAAGGTTTGGGGCTTCATCTCTACCAGAATTCCAGATCCCCTCTATGGAATCGAATGAGTAAAAACTCTCATTTGGAGTACAAGCATATCTGACATCATCAAATATAAAAAATTCAGGTTCAGGCCCGAAAAAAGCTGTATCAGCAATACCAGTACCTCTAAGATAATTTGTTGCTTTAATGGCGATGTTTCTTGGATCTCTTGAATAAGGCTCTTTTGTTATCGGATCTACTATTTTACAGAGCATTATCAATGTGGGAATCTGCGTGAAAGGATCGATTTTTGCTGTGGTTGGATCAGGTATAATAAGCATGTCGCTGTTGTTTATGGCTTGCCAACCTCTAATACTTGAGCCATCAAAACCAAGTCCATCCTCAAAAGTATCCTCATCAAACATAGATACTGGATAGGAACAGTGTTGCCACAAACCGAAAAAATCTACAAACCTTAAATCCACAAACTTGATATTTTGCTCTTCAATAAGCTTCAAAACTTCTTTAGGTGTCATATATCCTCCAACTTTTTATTTGCTTATAATGCATTTTCATCAGTTTCACCTGTTCTGATTCTTATGACAGATTCAACTGGAATGACAAAAATTTTACCATCTCCTATACGTCCAGTCTTTGCAGCTTCCGAAATTACCTTAATGGCATCATCAACCATTTCATCAGGCAGGACAACCTCGATTTTGATCTTCGGTATAAAATCGATCACATATTCGGCACCTCTATAAAGCTCAGTATGCCCCTTCTGCCTGCCAAAACCTTTGACTTCTGTAATCGTAATGCCTCTAATACCAATCTCTGTAAGTTTTTCTTTTACTTCATCCAGTTTAAAAGGTTTTATTATAGCCTCGACTTTTTTCATATGGCCTCCTATGGTATATAAACAATTTTTATGCCATTTATTATATGGCGTTAGTGGTGTAATTTTTATTGTTATTGGTTATTTTTTAATCATTTTTTTGTTTATGATGTCTAATCTTTCATCAATAAATTTACAGTATTCATTTTTTATAAGACATATCTCTTTTTTTAGTAGAAGATCTTTCTGGATATTGTAAGTCCATCCATTGTATCTGTCTATTTTTAAAGCGTATTCAATTAACTTGTCTGAATTATTGGTATCAGACCTATTGATGAATCTGTGGGCAAAATCTCTGGATAATCTCGACCTTGTCCAGTCAGAAAAATCATCTTTTGATAAAATTTTTATCAATTCATCGGCTGATTTAAATGCCTGTGCTTGTATTTTAAGGCTTGATGGTAATTTGTCATATATATATGGTTTGCCCAAAAGAAAATCGATTGTGTTTATCTCTTCGTCACAATACCCCATTAATGCATATCTTTTGGCATATTCAAGAGAACTGTTGTCATTCTCGATAAGATTTTTGCTTATATATAATTTTGAAAGGTTACACTGGTCATCTGATTTCTGGAAAAGATCAACGGCTTTTAAAAAATTTATTTCAGCAAGTGTAAAGTTACCCTGGAAATAGTATTTGATATAGTTTTCAAAATATCTCTCTGACATTAAAAAGGTATCGGAAGGTTTTTTGGATGAACAATTGATCAAAAAAAAGGAAGATATTAATAGTAGTAAAATTTTTTTCACTGCTTCACCTTTATGGTATTTTTATAGTTCCTTCTGTTTTTTTGCCGCTGCTAAAGGGCCAGCGTTGTTCTAAATTTATTAGCAAACGGTTTGAAGAATTTAAAATCTCTTCTGCTTCTTTCTTAATCTGAGTGAGGTTATCAGATGTTTCCGCTAAATTTTTTGAGATATGCTCTGTATTTTTCAATAGGGGCTCAATTTCTTTTACCCTTTTATTTACATCGGTGATTAGGTCATTAGATTTCTTAACGAGGTTATTGACCTCTTTTAATGTTTCATCTGTAGCTGCTACACGATCATCCACTTTATCCAATATCTTTGATACTTTTAGGGAGATGTCATTGAGATTTTTTTGTAAAACAATAATATCATCGGTGATTCTGGAGATCTTGTCGTTTAGCTCGTCGGTTCTTAAGATTTTGCCAAGGGAACCCCTCTTATAGCTGAGATCATCCCCGAGATTTCCAAGTCCTCTCATCAGTTTGGCAAGATCACCATCAGGATCATTGAGGGTATCAGTGATATCACGTACATTTGCCACTATTTGCTTGGCATCGTCCAGAACGGGTTTTGCCTTTTCAATCAATTCATCGAGACCTCTACTTCTTTTGAGATGAAATTTATCCCCATCCTGTATAACTCTTCCCTTTCCACCTGAAAAAACTATTGAGGTGGCTCCAAGAAAATTCTTTGATTCCAATTTACACTCAGAATCCACTTTTATCCATTTAACATAATCTTTTGGGATTTTAACCACCATAATTACTTTACCATTATCTTCCAAGTTTAGATCCTGGACTCTACCAATCTGGAAACCCGAAAATATAACAGGCATTCCATTGTTGAGATCATCGCCGGTATCTGATAAGATTTTAATTTTAACCTTTGGTGTCAAAACTTTTTTATTAAAGGCTATAAGTCCTAAAGCAACTAAAACAGTAAGAATAGATAGTATAATAAATAAACCGACTTTAAATTCTATCCCTTTAAATCTTGGATCAGCCATTCATTCATCTCCATCTTTCTTATACCATCTATCTGTTTGTAGTCATCGTAAGTTTCATTATAGTCTAAAATTGTATAATTTTCATCACAATTTTTCAAAAATTCAATAAGATGATTAGTCATCCCTACTCCTGAGTGATCGAGGGGCCTGATAAAGACGATCTCTTTTACTCCAAATATCTTTGCAGATAGATATTTTACCAGTAGGATTTCAAACTCGGAAAGCTGATCCCTCCTATAGTGAATTTTATCTTCTATGCCAAATAACCTTAACTCTCTTTCGACGGAATGAATAATATTTTTAATACCGATTCTTTTAAAATATGATGTTGGTAAAGCGATATTTTCTAACACTGAGAGGTTGCCCACCAATGGTAGGTATCTATATATTACGTAATATTTAAGTTCGTATAGATTTAAATCTCCTAACTTATCAATTAGATCATCAATATTGTAATTGTCAATGCCGATAAATCTTTTCATACAAAAAAACCTGTAATTTCAACAAAAATTAGCCCATAAAATACCCGCATCATCCCTTTTAATAAAGCGATGGGGACATCTGTGGTTGCTTTACCCACACCCATGGATGTGAAAATTGGTAAAGTCATTAGTGTAAAACCAAAAAGTGTCGTTTTATAGATAAAACAAAAGATGTCATTTATATTTAAAGCATCGAAAATGAGTAAGACCATGTAATCAAAAGTTATGTTAAGTTGAAAACTCAAAAGAAAATACCCTATTGTTATGGATACTGCCGAAAATATAACGGCAAGTGAGAAGGAACAAACCATACCTGCAAATATTCTTGGGAGAAAAAGATAACTATACTCGTCAATTCCATGTATTTTGATGGATCTTATCTCTGAACCTAATTTCATCATCGAAATCTCTGCCCCCACAGCTGTGGCACTTCTGAGGGACAGAAGTAGTGCAGTTAGAAATGGAGCAACCTCCCTTATCACTACGATTACAAAAATTGTTCCAATCCTCTGGTAAGCGCCTATATTCATCAGAAACTTTCCCAATGTCCCCACAAGCCCCAGACCAAATATAATGGCTATTATTACTATAACTCTAATTATCTGAACACCGGTGAAGTAGATCTGCCTTAATGTAACCATGAAAATGGCTGGATTTAGAATTTTAAAGGTTAGAAATCTTGATAATACCTTATTACAAAATAATAGATAATCTTTTAAAACACTGAAACCATCTACAAAAAATTTTCCTAAGTGGTAGATTATTCTAACCATCAACTTCTATAATCGGCATTTATCTTTACATAATCATAGCTGAAGTCGCAGGTCATTACCGATGATGCACCTTTACCTAATTTAAGGTCGATGACGATTTCATACTCATTTTGTAGCATGATATTGTGTACATTTTTTTCTAATGAGGGGTCGATGAGGCTACTGTTTTCCACATATTTTAGATCATTGAAATAGATATCAATGGTATCGGGATTTATATCTATTAATGATGCACCTATTGAAGCCATCAGCCTTCCCCAATTTGGGTCGGAACCGAAAAACATAGTTTTTACAAGGGGTGAATTGGCGATTTTAAAGGCACAGGTTTTTGCATCTTCACTGGATTTCGCATTTTTTACGGTTATGTGTACCAATTTGGTGGCACCCTCCCCATCTAAAACAATCTCTTTTGCAAGATATCTACAAATATAAAGAAGGGCTTCTTCAAACTGTTTAATCTCCTCATCATTCGTCAAGACTATTCCACTTAACCCATTTGAAAACAGAAATACAGAGTCATTTGTGCTCATATCACCGTCAACAGTGATAGAATTAAACGATTTTTCCACTACTTTTGATAATATATCCTGCATTTTATCTTTTTCTATCGATACATCTGTTGTGATAAAAGAAAGCATGGTGGCCATCGATGGTGCTATCATACCGGCACCTTTTGCGGCGGCACCTATTACGTATACTCCTTTTGAGGTCTCCACAAGCACAGCAAGCTTTTTAGGTTTTGTGTCTGTGGTCATTATTGCTCTGGTAAACTCATCATCTTCGTCGTCTATCTTATCGATTAATTCATCAAATGATTTTAAAATTTTATCCACCGGTAATCTAACACCGATCACGCCGGTGGAAGACATTAGGAATGTATCTGCCGGATTGCCAAATTTTTGGGCAAAGCTGTTTGTGATGGTTTTATAATCCTCAATACCCTGTTTACCTGTACAGGCATTGGCATTACCACTATTTACAATTATTCCAGAAAACCTGGATACTTTTTTGAGTTGATCCATTGCTGCAATAATTGGAGCGGCTTTTACCCTATTTTTTGTAAAGACAGCCGCCACCTCACATGGAATTTCAGATGTAAGGACGGCAAGATCCAGCTTACCTGATCCGTTACCTTTTATATCTGCCACTACTGCAGCAGAAGAAAACCCCAGAGGGGTGCAAACTCCACCATTTTCTACTATTTTCATACACACCTCACAAAAGACCATCGGTTTCTTTAAAACCCGATAATACGTTAAGATTCTGTACCGCCTGTCCACTGGCACCTTTTATCAGGTTATCCAAGGTTGAAACGATTATTACATTATCCTTATCTTTGTATATGCCTATATCAATAAAATTTGTATTTGCAACATTTTTTATCGATGGTATATCATTTTCATAAATACGTACAAATGGTTTGTCTGCGTATGTATCTTTGAGGCATTTTATGATTAGATTCAAACTTGATTTTGATTTTGTGTATATGGTTGATAAAATGCCTCTATTAATTGGTAAAAGATGGGGGGTAAATGTCACATGTATACTTTTGTTAGCTCCAGAAAGTATAAAATCTATTTCGGGATTATGTCTGTGATTGAATATCCCGTACGGTTTAAAATCCTCGTTTACTTCACAAAAATGAGTTTTTTCTGTGGGATTTTTACCCGCTCCGCTGACTCCGGATTTTGAATCTGCAATTATGAAATCAGTATCTATAAGTTCATTTTTTATCAAAGGGTAGATGGGTAAAATTATAGATGTGGGATAGCATCCGGGGTTTGCGATAAGTTTAGTTTTTCGTATATCATCCCAAAAAAGTTCTGGGATACCATATATGAATTTTTTTAATAAATCTGGATATTTGTGGGTTTCTCTGTAAGTAGATTCGTAGATTTCTCTATCTGATATCCTGAAATCTGCACTGAGGTCTATTACTATTTTGTTATAGTCGGCAAAAAATTTGGCGGCATCCATGGAGGCCCCATGGGGTAAACATAAAAATACCGCATCTATATCGGAAACTATTAAATTAAAATCATTTGGTATTAGGGTTATATCGCACAACCCTTTTAGATGCGGGTAGATATCGGATATCTTTTTACCTGCACTTGAATCGCTGGTGAGAAACTTTAATTTTAGATGTGGATGCCTTAATGCTATCTTAATCAGCTCAAAACCTGTGTAACCTGTGGATCCTACAATTGCTATCTTCATCTTCTCTCCGAAAAAAAGTATTGAATTTAAGTAGATTTTAATGCATTTTTATTAAAAAAAAAAGAGTTTTTTATCATGAAAATGAATATATACGTCCAGCCTGGTGCCAAAAAGACAGCCTATGATGGAGAGTTCAACGGGTGCATCAAGATAAAAATAAAATCACCCGCAACAGATGGTAAGGCTAATGAGGAGTTGATAAACTTTATTTCACAGTCTCTTGATGTCAGTAAAAAAGAGGTTATTATTATCTCAGGTGAAAAATCAAGGTATAAGATAATCGAAGTTCCAGGAAATTGCGATATGGAAGTTATAAAAGAAAAGTTGAAGAGTTGATTTGAACATTTTACAAAAATTTTAAAACTTTACGAACGTTTCATAACAAAACCCTCCTATTTTTGTGGTGACTAAAAAATGGAGGTTTTTCTATGAAAAAGCTGATATTGTCTATTGCAATAGTTTCTATTGCAGCCGTTAATCTCTTTGCATCGAGTATGGTTGATAGCAATCTCCCAAATTACAAGAAGGTGAAGGGGGTATCAGGTAACTTAAAAAGTGTTGGTTCAGATACGATGAACAATCTTATGACTCTGTGGGCAGAAAAGTTCATGAGCTACTATCCGAATGTAAAGATTGAGATTGAAGGGAAAGGCTCTTCCACTGCTCCAGCTGCTTTGATATCCGGGACTTCACACTTTGGGCCGATGAGTAGGGAGATGAAAGCAAAAGAGATGGATGATTTTGAAAAGAAATATGGTTACAAGCCCACGGGGTTGAAAACAAGCATAGATATGCTTGCGGTGTATGTAAATAAGGATAATCCCATCCAATGTTTATCTCTTGAAGAGGTGGATGCTATCTTTTCCAAAACGAGAAAACGTGGATACCAAAAGGATATAGTTACCTGGGGGGATCTGGGGCTTACTGGTGAATGGGCAAATAAACCTATAAGCCTTTATGGTAGGAACTCTGCATCAGGAACATATGGCTATTTTAAGGAGCATGTGTTTAAAAATGGTGACTACAAGGATACTGTGAAAGAGCAGCCGGGCAGTTCTTCTGTGGTTCAGGGGGTTACAAGCGATAGGTATGCTATAGGATATAGCGGTATTGGTTATAAAACTGCCGGAGTAAAAGCTGTGGCTTTGTCTGAAAAAAAAGGTGGAAAATGTATAAATGCGGATGCCGCCCATGCGTACACCGGTGAATATCCATTAGCAAGATTTCTTTATATATATGTAAATTACAAGCCAGGTAGTAAACTTGATCCTTTAAGGGCGGAATTTTTGAGGCTGGTATTTAGTAAACAGGGGCAAGAAGTGGTTGTGAAAGATGGATATTTTCCTATCACAAACAAAGTTGCTGAGGCAGAGCTTGCGAAAGTTGGTTTAAAATAGAGTATCAGGTTAATATGGGGGTAACCCCCCATTTTTTGTAGACGGTGAATAAATGATGAAAAAGAATGTTCGTAAAAAATTAGCGGATAAAATTGCCAAATACCTTATAACAGTGGGTGGTATAGGAACGATACTGGCTGTTTTACTTGTATTTTTATTCCTTCTCTGGACAACTATCCCATTATTTAAATCTGGGGAGGTATCGCAGAATAGTTTGGCTAAATCAGAGCTGTCAGATGTCAGGCATGGTATTGTGGATGAATATGGACTGATAGCAGCTGTTTTTGATGGGGAAGCATTTGAGATAGTATCCCTTCCCACGGGTGATGTTATTGATAGGATGCCTCTTAAATTTAAATGGACATCTTTTGGTTACAATGAGAAGAGGAATAGCTATATCTTTGCCACCGAAGATGGTGGAATCCTGGAAGTAGACTTTGAGTTTAAAAAAGATAATATTAACCAGGGAGTTGCAGAAGGTAAGGCCAGATACAGTGTAACCGATGGCCGATTGATGGAAAAGATTGGAGATCAAGAAAATAGCTATTATGCAGGGATTAAAATTAAAGACCTGATAAAAGTTCAAGATGGTAAGAAAATCACAAATATAGATGAAATAAGGAACGATAATGACAATTTTGTAGCGTATTTGACGGATGATAAAGTTCTTCATTTAAATGAAGTGATAACTAAGGAAAATATTTTAACTGGTGAGATTTCAACACAGGTTAATGAATCAAATATAGATTTAAAAAAAGTTCTTAATGGTAGAAATCCCGATTATTTAAAAATAAATTCCAGCAAAACTACCGTAATGATATTTTTTAAAGATGGCGAATATATAAGTATTGATACAAAAATATTCGAATCTCCAAAGATATTGGAAAACAAAAAAATATTCTCTGATGGGAGAAAAATAACTTATCTGGATTTTCTTATCGGTAGAAATACAATATTGGTTGGTGATGATAAAGGGTACGTCACAGCCTGGTGGCCTATAGAAGATCAGCTGAATAAAAACAATCTGGTCTTTTCCCAAATCTATTCCTTCTACAGCGGGGATGATTCACCCGTCAGATTTATATCTCCATCTAAAAGGGATAAGTCTTTTGTTATTCTGAATGAAAAGGGTAGAGTGTCGATGTATCATATGACTTCGGGAAAGCATCTGGTGGATATAGTTAGTAATCTTACTAAACCTAAAATAGCACTTTTAAACCAGAAAAACAACAAGATCGCAATTTTTGGAAACAAAGGGGATAAAATAGAGACTTATGATCTTAAGATTCCTCATCCGGAGATAACCTTCAGGTCAGTATTTGGTAAAATACAATATGAGCTGACGAGCAAACCTGAATACGTATGGCAGTCCTCCAGTGGTAGTGATGATTTTGAACCGAAGTTTAGCCTTATACCGCTTATATTTGGAACGATAAAAGCCACTATTGTGGCGATGCTATTTGCTATACCAGTGGCGATTATGTCGGCTATTTATACGAGTGAATTTGCTTCAAAAAAAATCAGGAACTCTATAAAATCAACCATTGAAATTATGGCGTCTTTACCATCAGTTGTTTTAGGTTTTATAGCAGCTCTCATAGTTTCTCCTTTTGTGGAGAATGTGGTGCTGGCAACTATATTTTCTTTTATCATGATACCATTCTCACTTATATTTATGGGGCATTTGGTGCAATTATTGCCAAAAGAATTGCTGAATTCTATGGGTAAGTATAGAATCTGGATTATACTGCTGGTGGCTCTACCACTTGGATTGTATCTTGGTGTAATTATATCTTCTTTTGTGGAAAAACTATTATTTTATGGAGATTTTAAATACTGGCTTCACAATTACAACTATTCCCCGTTGGGTGGATGGGCTTTGATCTTACTTCCATTTGGTGTTGGTATTACCATATATCTCTATAGAAGATTTTTATATGAATTTTATGAGTCTCTGCTGGAGAATAAAAGCTATCATCAGGCCGGAGTAATCGAGCTTGTAAAGTTCTTCGTATTGACCATCTGTTCTGTTATAATAACCTTTTTTGTCGCATTTTTAATAACAAAAGCAGGAATAGATTTAAGATACGATCTTCCAATTATAGAATCGATCATGAATACCTACGTTCAAAGGAATGCTTTGATAGTTGGTTTTATTATGGGATTTGCCGTTATACCTATTATCTATACCGTATCTGAGGATGCACTAAATGCTGTTCCGGAGCATTTGAGGTCAGCTTCCCTGGCCGCAGGTGCTACTCAGTGGCAAACGGTGGTTAATATTATTCTTCCGGTTGCTATGAGTGGGATCTTTTCTGCAATTATGATTGGATTTGGTAGAGCCATCGGGGAAACCATGATAGTCCTTATGGCGGCTGGTAATACTCCCATAATTGATATGAATATCTTTTCCGGTTTCAGAACGTTATCGGCAAATATTGCGGTGGAACTGCCAGAAGCTGTCATAAATAGTACACATTATAGAGTTTTATACCTTGCAGCTTTAGTACTATTTCTGATGACTTTTATTATAAATACGTTTGCTGAGATGATTAGGATAAAGTACAGGAAAAAATCGAGTCAGTTATAAGAGGTATTGGATGAATAAGTTTGCCAGGAAAAATTTCAAGATATTTTTTAAGTCAAAAGGGGAGCCGATGTTGTGGTTGACCGGTGGGGGGCTCGTGATATCCCTTCTGATGATCACTTTATTGCTTCTGTTGGTTTTAAAAAATGGGATGGGGAATTATTGGCCGGGGGGAATAGTGTATTTTAAGCTCAAAAATGGCGAAGCTATTATGGGGGAGATCACTAAAACCGAATATTATAAATTACCAGATGATAAAATAAATACCCTGAACGATGAAGATAAAAAAAGAGTGCTTAAGAACAACGGCAAAGAAAAGCGTTTTCTTGTGAGGGTGGGTAATTTTGAGTTATCAAATAAACACTTTGAATGGGTAAGTTTACATGAAATATCCAAACAGGACTATCCTGCTGAGGCTATTGTGCTTGAGCGACTTGAATGGGGGAGATTTTATGGATTCCCAAAAGAATTTATAGTAGACGGAAGACCTGTTGCAAGTGATTTAAAAGGGATTTTAAAAAATTACGATAGATACCACAACGATGTTCGGAAACTCTGGAGGAAAAAAGTTTCTATTGAAAAGGGTGAAATTGGTAAGCTTAATCATAAGATAGAAAAAGAAAGATTAAAGCTCAAAGAGGCAAAACTTGAACTGGAGAAAGCATATCTCAGTAAGAACAATGAGAAAATAAATGAGGCTGAAAGGAGATATAAAAAGATATCATTAGAGTTTGAAGAGTTTAACAAATTGACTAAAAATGAGTACGACAAGCTTATAAATGAGATTAATAAGTTGAAAGCTAATTATGAAAAATATGGGATAAAATTCTTAACAGCGGATGGCAAAGAAAAAGAGGTAAAGTTGTATGAAATCGTAAGAGGGTATACGGCCAATACATTGAGTTTTGGCAACAAGATGGGGATATATTTAAACAGATGGATCGAATTTTTGACTGATGAGCCCAGAGAGGCGAATAGTGAGGGTGGGGTATTTCCGGCAATTTTTGGTACAGTGGTGATGACTGTACTGATGAGTTTGTTTGTGGTTCCGTTCGGTGTGGTGGCGGCAATCTATATGAAAGAGTATGCCAAGAGTGGAAAGATAATAAGTATCTTGAGGATTGCCATTAACAACCTTGCTGGAGTTCCGTCGATAGTTTATGGGGTTTTCGGATTAGGTTTTTTTGCATATACATTAGGAGCATCTATAGATCAGCTTTTTTATGCAGCAAAATTACCAAATCCAACATTTGGTACAGGTGGGATCTTATGGTCATCCCTCACATTGGCACTTTTGACCTTACCGGTTGTGATTGTGTCCACAGAGGAGGCGATTAATGCAGTCCCCAATTCTTTAAGGGAGGGGTCGTACGCTTGTGGAGCCACAAAATGGCAAACTGTAAGACATATAGTGCTCCCAAGGGCTATGCCGGGCATCATGACAGGATTTATACTTGCTATGTCCAGAGGGGCTGGTGAAGTGGCTCCTTTGATGCTTGTGGGGGCGGTTAAGCTGGCACCTGAAATGCCGGTGGACTCGATATATCCATTTGTGCATCTGGAAAGAAGCTTTATGCACCTCGGATTTCATATTTATGATTTGGGATTTCAGAGCCAAAATAGTGATGCGGCTATACCTATGGTATATACCACAACTTTGTTGTTAATAGGTATCGTTGTTTTGCTAAATGTAGTGGCTATATACATAAGGAATAGATTGAGAAAAAAATTCATAGGAAGTGTTTTTTAAGGGAGAGATTATGACAGAGCTTTTGGAAGAATTAAAAAATAATGAAAAGAAAACGGTCTATGACCCATTGCTCAAAGATGAAAATATCATCATCGATATCAAAGATTTTAACCTGTACTATGGTAATAAACAGGCGTTATTTAAAATCAACATGCAGATTCCGAAGGGGAAAGTTACTGCTCTTATAGGTCCATCAGGATGTGGTAAATCCACTCTATTGCGATCTATAAACAGACTGAACGATTTGCTGGATTATGTGAGGGTGGAAGGGGACATACTGCTGGATGGTGAAAGTGTTTATGACAGGTCAGTGGATCTATCGGAATTGAGGAAAAAGATGGGGATGGTTGCCCAGAAACCTAATCCATTTCCGATGAGTATATATGACAACGTTGTCTATCCACTTAAGATAAACGGTGTGAAAAAGAAATCTATTCTGGATGAAGTTTGCGAACGTTCACTCTCATATGCCGGGTTGTGGGACGAGGTGAAAGATAGGCTGAAAGAGAATGCCTTTGGACTTTCAGGTGGTCAGCAGCAAAGGTTGTGCATTGCAAGGGCAATCGCTCCGGAGCCTGAAGTAATCCTAATGGACGAACCCTGCTCTGCATTGGATCCAATTGCCACTTATAAAATTGAGGAATTGATTCTATCCCTCAGAGAAAAATTCACTGTCGTCATTGTGACACATAACATGCAACAGGCGGCAAGGGTTAGTGATTTTACCGCTTTTATGTATATGGGATTTCTGGTAGAGTATGGAAACACGATAAATATTTTTAAGAAGCCAAAAGTAAAAGATACAGAAGATTATATAACGGGAAGATTTGGTTAAAAATAAAAAGTGGAGGTAAAGATGAAAAAAATTATGGCATTGATAGCCTTAACATCTCTATTAGGGATTGGGTGTGTAACCAAAACAGAGCTTTCTATGAGTCATGACCAGAATTCCGACGACGAAATCGAAATGGTTCAGAGAGACTATTCAAAGTATGATTTCAGCAGACCAGGTTTTGTGACGAAAGTTGTGGATAACAGATTGTGGGTTTTTAAGGAAGGGGACAAGGAATATGACAAGTTTATAAAAGATGGTGAGTTGGCAAAGCATGTAACATTACCAGGTGCTGGCCCCGAAGGTATTACTCTAAAAGCTCCTGATAAAGCCACAATTGATGAGTATCTTGCCACGAAATAGATACCATTGTTATAATTCGATTCAGGTGGGGAAACCCACCTTTTTTATTATTCTACGTCGTATGTTAGAGCATCTATCTTACACCAGTTATTCGGTGATGTAGTTTCCAAAGATCTATATTGATTTTAGGAATCCTTATCTACGATTATAAAAACCTGTTTGTTGTTAGTTTGGGATGAACTGAATATAACTATTTTTGTAATATCATTTGGATCTTACAAGCTCAACTCAAGGAAAATAATTACTTTAAATATATTCGATATCAGGAAGTTACTTTTCTATCAGCACCACTTTAAAGCAATTTCCGTTTTTGACATTTTTTAATAATTCCACATATCCGCCATACAGCTCTGCTGTGTGTTTTACTATGGATAGACCAAGACCTGTGCCGGAACTTTTCTTGTTTCTGGATTTAGAACTGGTGTAAAATCTTTCGAATATTTTATTTTTTTCATCATCGGGGATTATTGGACCTTCATCATCCACCGAAATTACTATTTTTTTATCAATTTTTTTAAGTCCTATTGTTACAGTGTTTCCGGCAGAGTAAACGATTGCATTATCTATTAGATTTTTTAAAATGGAAAGTAGATGCTCTTTGTATACTTTTAGATAGTCATCATCTATGAAGAATTCAAGTTTTTTAGAGCAGTCTTTGTAAATTTCCTGTAATTCCTGAATTATTTCAGATGTGTGTGTACTTTTATCCACCAAAATGTTTCTATCCTGGCTTTCAAGGGAATGTAGTTGAATGATGTCATTTATTAGATTATCAAGCCTTACGGATGAGTCGTAAAGCTTTTTAGCAAATTTTTTTCTGGTTTCATCATCCAATTCGTCGTTGTTTAAAGTTTCTGAGTATCCCATAATTATAGATACAGGTGTTTTAAGTTCGTGACTTATGTTGGCAACGATCTCACTTTTAAAAGCGTGGTATCTCATTTGATCAGTGGAGTCATGAAATACCAATATCTTATATCTATCAAATGACCTAAAAATGATTTCATAAAATCTGCCGTTGTATTTTGTGAAATGCTTACCATCGTTTTTAAGCTTGATATCATTGAAAATTTTTATAGATTCGTATGATCTTAAATCTTCAAATGGATTTGTAAATTTTACTCCTATTATATCAAAAACTTTATCATTTGCATATATGATTTCCCAATTTTGATCAAAAAGTATAACCCCATCAGTCAGGGAAGATAATATTAATTGCATTTTATTTCTTTCATCATTCAGGATCTGTTGTTTTGAAATCATATGTTTATAGAGGGAATAAAATAACCTGGAGATAGTGTCATCCGACTGTTTGTAATCCTCAATATTTATCTTTTCATTTTTTTCCACCTTTTGCAACATATCGGTGAGGTTTTCCAGTGGAATTAAAAGTTTTCTTGAGAAGTAATAAGATATGGCAAGTATAGTAAATACAAGGAATGCAAAAATAATGAGTATATGATTCTTCAATATAGATAGATATTTATCTATCCCCTTATATGGGAATGATCCCCTTAATACGTAGCTGGAATCTATAAGCTTTGCCACGTAGAGATGTTTTACATTTACGGTGGCTGAAACTCTTAAATCAAACCCTATGTTATTGTTTAAAGCCTCTTTTACCTCTTTTCTGCCTGCATGATTTTCAACTGCTTTTAAATCGTCAAACCTCAGGAATGTGGAATCGTAAAATACTTTTCCATCTTTTGCTATTGCAGTTATCCTTATACCAAGATTTTCTGCAATGGACTTTAGTTGTGTATTTGAGTAATTTAAATCATCTTTTTTATACATGCTATTAATCATATCAATGTATTTAAGAAGTGTCTCTTTTCTTTCCTCAAGGTAGTCGTCTGATAAAATTGTGCTTATGGCTATTAACCCTATTATCAATACTGATGAAATAGTGGAAAAAATTATGAGGAAATACTTAACAAACAGTTTCATAGCTTAATCCAGTACATATCCAACTTTAGGTAAGGATTTTATGAGGTTACCTTTGTCTTCAAGTTTTTTTCTCAAGGAGGATACATGTGAGTCTACGGTTCTGGTGAAAATATCTGCATCGTAACCCCATATGTTGCTTAAAAGCTGTGATCTTGAAAAAACTTTCTTAGGATGCTTTAAGAAGAAAACAAGTAATTCAAATTCTTTGTAGGTGAGCGTTATCTCTTTATTGTTCAGGAATACTTTGTATTTTTCTAAATCCACGATTATCCCTTTGTATTCTATGATATTCTCTGTTTTTTCCTGTTTTTTTCTTAGTAGTATCTTGATTTTTGCGACCAACACTTTCATGCTGAACGGCTTTGTAATGTAATCATCTGCACCAAGCTCAAGCCCCTCCACTATGTCTGATTCGCTACTTCTGGCGGATATTATTATCACAGGGATATGGGAAAATTTTGGGGATCTTTTCAATAATTGTAAAAGTTGTGTGCCTTTAAGTCCAGGCATCATTATGTCAAGTATTATGAGATCCGGAGTGATCTCCTCTATGAAGATCAACGCATCATTGGCATTTTCCGATTCTATGACGTCGTAGCCTGCTTTTGTCAGATTAAAAGCGATAAGCTCTCTTAAAGCATCCTCATCCTCCACTATCAGAATCTTATTCATTGCCGTTTTCACCTATTTCATTATAGTTCTTATGTCTTATATTTTCCCCTTTTGAAATAAAATAAACCATCTCTGCAATATTTGTGGCGTGGTCGGCTATCCTTTCAAGATTTTTTGAGATGAAAATCAACGATAGACATCCTTTTGTTTTTCTAAAATCTTCCACTATATATGTTAAAAGTTCCCTTAAAATTTGATTATTTAAATTATCTATAAAATCATCATCTTTTATTACTTTCAGAGCTACTTTATGATCTTTTGCAAAAAAACCGTTAATTGCTTCCTTTACCATCACAGATGAATAGTTTGCCATCTTTGGTAGATCTATGTAAGGCTTAATGGGAGGTATCTGATTTAGTTTTATCACCTCTTCTGCTATATCTACACAGTAATCACCGATTCTTTCCAGATCAACTATAATTCTTAAAGTGGTGACAATAAATCTTAAATCAATTGCTTTTGGTTCGTAAAGGGCAAGGGCGTTGAAGCATAATTCCTCTATTCTGTTGTCCAGTTGATCAACCTCTTCATCCATTCCGATGACATTTTCGGCTATTTCGTTTTCTCTTTCCACAAGAGATTCAATAACATCAGAAATCATGCATGTCACTTTGTCTGTCATTTCTGCAAGCAATACTTTTATCTCATTTATCAAGGTATCCAAAGGCTTCATAAATTACCTCTATCTTCATTTTTTAAGGTAGATATAATTTAATTGTAACACAAGTTTTATGTTTTTGTAATAAAATTGTAAAAAATGATTTATGGAAGGGGTATAAGATTAATTATAAGGCTGTTCATTTAACGTTTGACATATTTTTATATATTTGTTATTTTCCTTCTTATGTTTGATATAAATGTGATTTTAAAGCAGATTTCAGTAACTTTAGTGCCATTTTTCCTTGCTGTTACGGTACATGAGGTATCTCATGGGTATGCTGCTTATTTCCTGGGGGATAGGACAGCTAAGGATATGGGAAGACTTACATTAAACCCTTTTGCTCATATCGATATATTTGGATTGCTTTTCTTGTTGATCACTCAGCTTTTTGGATGGGCTAAACCTATTCCTGTGGATTTTTCAAAATTGAAAAATAGAAAATATGGCCCCGCAATAGTTGCTTTTGCTGGCCCTTTTTCAAACTTTGCACTTGCTATAGCTTCAGCTATTCTGTTAAAGGTTTTTGTAAATTTTCATCTTATTGAATATAACAGATTTATTTTAGAGCCAATTAGCTACATGCTTTTTTATTCCGTTCAAATTAATATAGTGTTGGGGATTTTTAATATGATCCCTATCCTTCCCCTTGATGGTGGCAGGATATTGCAGTCATTTTTGCCATACAGAATGGCATACAGTTTTGCCCAGACGGAGAGGTATGGTTTTATTATAATTTTGATCCTTGTTGTGACTGGTGCTGTAAGGTATGTTATATATCCAGTAATAGACTTTTTTATGAAGATATTGTTATGAGGTGTATATGGAAAAGGTTTTAAGCGGAATGCGCCCAACAGGTCGATTGCATATAGGACACTATTTTGGAGCATTGAAAAATTGGGTTAAGCTTCAGGATAGCTACGATTGCTATTATTTCATTGCTGATTGGCATGCACTTACCACAAACTTTGAAAATCCCGAAAATATAAAAGAGCTTAGAAGGGAGATGTTGCTGGATTGGCTATCTGTGGGGATAGACATAAATCGATCAACTCTTTTTATACAGTCAAAAAATATATACCATGCGGAGCTTTTTTTACTTCTAAGTATGATTACTCCGGTGGGTTGGCTGGAACGATGCCCCACATATAAAGAGCTTAAGTCGGAAATTACCGATAGGGATCTATCATGTTTGGGTTTTTTGGGGTATCCAGTGTTACAAACCGCAGATATCATAATGTACAGCGCAAAATATGTGCCTGTGGGGGTGGATCAACTGCCTCATATCGAGATTAGCCGTGAGATTGTCCGGAGATTTCATCATCTTTACGGATGTAATATATTTGTGGAGCCGGAAGGGCTTCTGACGGATGTGCCAAAGCTTCTGGGTCTGGACGGTAGGAAAATGAGCAAATCTTATGGTAATGCCATAATGCTTACCGATGATTTAAAAACAGTGGAATCTAATATTTTAAAGATGGTTACAGATACAAATAGAAAAAGAAGATCTGATCCGGGTGATCCTTCTGTATGCCCAGTTTTTGATTACCATAAAGTGTTTTCTTTAGAATCCGAAAGGGATGAGATTGTGGACGGTTGTAAAGGTGCTAGGATCGGTTGTATCGACTGTAAACGGATACTTATAAAGCATATAATAGAGTTTTTAGAGCCTATACAGTTAAAAAGAAAACAACTCGAAAAAGAGATAGACGATATTGATCAATATCTTAAAAACACTCAGGAAAAGGCTTGTATAGTTGCATCTAAAATGATGGAAAAGGTGAGGGAAGTGTTGAAAATCTAACATGAAAGACCTTCTTGATATCAAGCTTTCCAATTTTGAAGGACCTTTAGATCTTTTGCTTCATCTTATTTATAAAAATGAACTCGATCTGTACGATATCCCCATTTCATTAATAGCAGATCAATTTATCGAATCTATAAAGGGGATAGATGAAGTGGATATGGAAGCGGCGGCGGATTTCATCCAGATGGCATCATATCTGATATATTTGAAATCAAAGATGCTTTTACCCCATCAGGTTGCTCTGGACGAGGGTGTGGATCCGGAAGAGGAGAAGTTTCTGTTTACTCAGAGACTTATTGAATATTCCTTTTACAAAGATGTGGCAAATTATCTAAAAGAGAAAGAGTTTTTCAGCCAGAGATATATCGTGAGAAATAGCGAGATACATCTACCCATAGAAGGGTTAAAAGGGGATCTCTATAAGCTTGCTTCAAGCTTCTATAAGCTAATCGATAGGGAAAAAGAAAAGATTGTAACCATAAAGAAGGATACCATCGATCTGGAAGAAACTGTGGAAAATCTAAGAGAATTTTTCAAGGATGAAAAAGAGGTGTTCTGGGATAGATTGCTAAATATGTGTAATTCCAGAAGAGAAATGGTGGTATACTTTCTTGCTGTCCTCGAGCTTGTAAAACAGAAAATAGTGGATATATTCCAAAGTGATAATTTTGAAAATTTTTTGGTGAGGTATAATGGATAAGGAGAAACAGTTTTTCTACTCATCATTGTTTCTTTCAGGTAATGTAATAGGTTTGTCTTTTTACATAAAGACAATGGATCCCATTAATCTTGAAAATAGGCTTATTACCTATATGGAGCAGTTTAACGAATTGAATCTTGGTATCAAGATACGCAGGGTTGGGGAAGGTTTTCAGATGGTAAGCGATGATGAAATGTATGAAGAGCTTGTGAAATTTTTTGGAGATAGGTCTGAAACATTGAGTAAAGCTATGCTGGAAACCCTTGCCGTTATCGCATACAAACAGCCCATTACCCGGATGGAAATAGATGAAGTGCGGGGCGTAAACTCATCTTCCGCTGTCAAAGCTCTTCTAGATAGGAACCTTATTCGTGTGGCTGGAAGAAAGGATGTGCCGGGGAAACCTCTGATGTACGTTACCACAAATTACTTTCTGGAGTATTTTGGTATTGTAGATCTTGCGGATTTGCCTACATTAAGAGAGTGGCAGGAGTTGAAAAATTAGTGCCAGGTATGTGGATGTTATAATTAGGCTTACATTGTAGAAGGGGTGAAAATGAGGCTAAATAGATTTATAGCGTTTAACAGTAATTACTCGAGGCGGGAAGCAGATGAGTTGATTTTTAACGGACATGTGACTGTGAATGGTAAGCCGGTTCTTGTGCCTGGATATGATGTGAAAGATGATGATAATGTATCTGTTTTAGGGAAAGTTATCGATAGAAGTGATTTTCTATATGTGAAATTTTATAAACCAAGGGGTTTTTTAACGTCATACGGTGATCCATATGGTAGGAAGAATCTTAATGATTTTGAATTTTTTAAAAAGACTAAGTTGGCATATTCAGGGAGGCTTGATAATGACAGCGAGGGGTTAATATTTTTTTCAAATGATGGTAGAATCATCCATAGAATGCAAACCCCGAAATATGATGTGGAAAAGGAGTATATCGTATACACCAAAAGGCCCTTGGGGGATGAAGAAAAGCTGGCGATGGAAAATGGGCTTGAAATAGATGGGCATAGATTTAAGAAATGTAGTGTGGAAAAGATAGGGAGAAATAAGTATCGAGTAATCATAACAGAGGGTAAAAAAAGACAGATCAGAAATATGTTTAAACATTTTAATATAGAGGTGGAAAGACTTGTGCGCATAAGGATAGCAAATATTACCTTAGGTGAATTAAAGCCGGGGGATTTTAAATTTCTTACAAAAGATGAGATAAAGGGGTTAAAAGAATGTTTAAGGTTAGAGTAATTGATCACTTCTCCTCTGCTCATAATTTAAGAGGGTATGAAGGTAACTGTGAAAGGCTTCACGGACACAACTGGAAGGTTGAAGTGGAATTGATGGGAGATAGGTTGGATAATATTGGTATGCTTGTGGATTTTAAAGTCCTCAAAAAAAGTTTGAAAAAGATAATTGATGAACTTGATCACACCTATCTGAATGAACATCCCTATTTTAAAGATGTCAATCCCACAAGTGAAAATATGGCTAAATATATATTTTTGAGATTAAAAGAGGATTTTGGAACTTTTGTCTATAAAGTGGCTGTATGGGAAAGTCATAATGCCGTTGCAGAATACTTCGAGTGAAGGATTTATCAAAGAGGTCTTTACCTCCATTCAAGGGGAGGGGAAATATGTGGGGGCACTGCAGCTTTTTGTGAGATTGTCTGGATGTAGCATTGGTTGCAAAGGGTGTGATACAGATTATAGCTTTTCAGATAGCTTTGATTTAGATGGTATATCCGTTTTGTCAAACCCAATAACAGCTGAAAAACTTTCTTATATTATTTACGATCATATCAAGCCAAACTCAATACATTCCATATCGATCACCGGCGGTGAGCCACTTTTACAAAAAGATTTTTTAAAGGAATTAATTTTTTATTTAAAGGGGTATGGATATAGAATATTTCTGGAGACGTCAGGTTTTTTTATAGATAGGCTTAATGAGGTGGGGGATATGGTGGATATTATAAGTCTTGATTTCAAGTTAGGTGAGAGTTTTGGGGTGGAATTTTCTCTTGATGAAATTGGAAAGATTAAAGATGAGATAAAGGATAAAATTTATGTTAAAATAGTATTAAAAGATAGTTTCGATTTTGTGGTTGGCAGGAAGATATTGGATGGGTTAGCTCTGCTTGGTAAAACAGAATTTTACTTGCATTTTTTTGATAACTGTATTAAAACAAATAAAATTATAATGAATTATTTTTACTCTAACGGTGTTGATGTTTTTTATGTCCCACAGCTTCATAAATTATTGGAGATAAAATGATAGGATTTTTCGGGAAGAAGGAAAGTTCATTAAAAGATATCAAAGAGCTTTTTATCAAAGGTCAGATAAAAAAGGCGATATCTCTATGTGAAGATTACACTAGGAAAAATCCTGAAGATTTTGATTCGAAGATACTTTTAATTGAGATGTATTATACCTCAGGTGATAAGAATAAAGCTATTAGTATGATTTTGGATGTTGTCAAAAAGTTAGAGGATGATAAGTTTTACGAAAAAGCTGCCGCTGTTTTAAGAAAAGGGATCAAATATTATCCGGATTACTATGATTTCTACAAGTATCTTGCAAAGATATTTGCAACAAAGGGATTAACTGCAGACCAGATAGGTATATTAAAAGAGCTTGCCGCTTCATATGAAAAAATTGGAGAGATGGATAAATTTTTCAGTATACTTCAAGAAATTTTTTCTATTGATAGATACAACTATGGCTTTATTAAGTATGTAATAGATAAGCTTATTTTTTATAAAAGGGATAAAGATATATGTAAATATTTGCAGGTATCTATTGAGCTTGCCAGACATAATAATGATGTTAAATTATTGGAAAGGCTTGTGGAGCTTGGAATCTCGAATAGATGCATTTTTGGTAAGACGATAAAATACACTGTAAGTTATTTCAAAAACAATCCTGATAAAATATCTATATTTATCAAAGAATCTGAAAACTATCTTCTAAATGAATTTGATGAAGAACTATTCAAAGAGTTAACAGCTATCCTGCCTTATGCTGAAAACAGGGAATTTTATAATGAATTGTTTGTGAAATATACAGATAGCTCTCTTTTTGAATTTTTGTTACCCTTTTTTATAAAGGAGAATGTCGATAAAATATCAATAATGTTTGATAAGATAAAAGATATCAGGGATAAGAATATAGATAGGAAATATGCTGAAATATTTAATAAATATTTAGATCAATTGCCTGTGTATAGATTTTATGACAACCTATTGTTGCTTGCCAAGCTTACAGATCATGATGAACTAAAATGTAAAATTGTAAGTGCTGCAGGTAAATTTGCAGATATGGTAGATGTTAAGCAGTCTTCAGTACTTAATCTTGATCTGCTTGAAAATGATCTTTCAAAGAAAGATGATAAACCTGTTTTTGACCTTCTGGAGCATAATTCTTACAAAAGCGATTTTTCTCTTGACACTCCCATTGAGGAAAATGAGATCAAAGTGGAACATAAGAGCATTTCAGAAAAAGATGATTTTGATATTGAGCTGGATTTATCAGAGTTTGAGGATAAAAAAGGTGAAGGGGATATCTCTTTTGATAAAGATGAGAAGGTGGCAGCTTCTAAGCTTGATGTTGTTGATATGTTTGAAATCGATCTTACCGAGCATACCGACAGCTTGACTGTAGACAAGGGAAATGTCGATTCTAGAATCTCAGATGAAAGCTTTGAGGATCTTTCATTAGATTTTTTTGGTGATACTCATCATAAAGAACCTGAGGATGATGTCATAAAAGTTGATTTTAGTCAGCAGATCAAGGAGATCAAAGAGTGTGTGCAAAAGGGGAGATATGAGTATGCAAAAATAAAGCTGGAAGAGCTTATTCTGCTAGATCCAGAAAATGATGAATTAAAAGATCTTGCCGTCAAAATATACTCTGTATCCTCATTCGATGAGTCAGAATTGAAGGATAGCCCGAGACCTGATATAATAAGCTTTGATAATGAGACTAAAAAGGTAATAAAAGCTATAAAAGATAGTATAGCAAAGAATGTAAGTCCAGATGACTATGAAATGCATTATGACCTTGCTCAAGCTTATATGGAGATGGACTTACTTGAAGAGGCTATAGATGAATTAAAGAAATCGGCATATGGTGATTTTAGATATAAAAGTTTAATTTTGATGGTTGAGTGTTACAAGAGACTCAAAAAATTTAATGAGGCTATTGACATTGTAAAGCTTATAATTCTTGATTTTGGTAAAAATAACGATGTCTTTAAAAATTCTTTATATGAGCTTGGATCTATTTACGAATTGATGGGGGACTATGCTGCTGCTAAGAGCCATTATGCAAAGCTTTATAGTATCGATCAAAATTTCAGAGATGTGAAGGATAAAATGGCAGATACGGATTTTGAAGCTAAACGGGATAAAGGCGATGATTCTTTACCAGTTGAACCGAAGAAAAAGAAAAAAATATCTTTTATGTAAGGTATGAAGATGCAAAATATAAAAGATTTTTTCGAAATTGAAGATTTACCTTTCACAAACATACCAGATTCAAAATACTTCTTCAAGTCCTCCAGCCATGAAGAAGCCTTAGTAAGATTAAAATATGCCGTGGAGAATAGGAAGGGGTTTACCGTTATCAAGGGTAATATTGGTATGGGTAAGACATTATTGTCAAGGCTTTTTCTGGCGTCTTTAGATGAAAACGAATATGTATCAGCCCTTGTGGTGGTGGTTCATTCTGAAATAAATTCTGAGTGGTTTTTGAAAAGAGTAAGTCAGCAGTTGGGAGCGAGTGAAGCATCAAACGTTAAAACGGAGATAATAGCTTCAATCTACAGATCTCTTGAGAAATTAAACGAGAGCGGAAAAAAGGTTGTAATTATTATAGATGAAGCCCAGATGATTAAGGATAAGCAGGTTATGAAGGAGATCAGGGGGACTCTGAATTTTGAAGATGAGAAAGGTAAATTGATTACTTTTGTATTATTTGGTTTACCTTCGATTGAAGATACCCTTGCCCTTGATGAATCTTTGAAGCAGAGGGTTGCGGTTAAATATTCATTGGTTCCTTTAGATTTTGAGATGATGAAAAAGTATATAATTTTCAGATTGAAAGTTGCAGGTGCCAAAGTGAATTTTTTTACCGCTGATGCTTTTGAGGTTATTTTCAACTATTCAAAAGGGATTCCTCGTTTGATAAATACCATCTGTGATAATGCCATGTTTGAAGCATATCTTTTAAAACAGAAACAGATCAATGGGGGGATCGTATCTCAGGTGATAGATAACCTTGGTTTGAAATGATACCTTCAAAGCACAGCAAGAGACTTTTTATATATATATTCCTGTTTTTACTTCTCTTATTTTCCAATCTATCTGTCAGCAATCATCTTGTAAATAGTAATTTCCCCTGGTATTCCAATATTGCCATTTTCGTTATAATCAATTTAAATTTACTTCTGCTTTTAATTCTGTTTGTTGTTATTTTTAGGAATTTAGGTAAGCTTTTCCTTGAAAGAAAAAGCAGTATCTATGGTGCGAAATTAAAAACAAAGTTGGTCTTATTCGCTGCACTTTTATCTATTTTGCCTGTGGCTGTTGTTTTTTTGATATCAAATAGTATTATAAACAAAACAATAGATAAATGGTTTGACGCGCAGATAGAATTAGCTCTTAAAAGCTCTGTTGAATTGTATAAGGATTACCAGGTTCAGATAGAAAATGAAGTTGTACAGCAAGGTAAAATATTATCTCAGCTTATAACTTCAAAGGGTTATATTTACAATGAAAATTTTCCACAGCTAAAAAATTTTGCCAGGGAAGCGATTAGCTCAAAAAGAGTTGATGGTATATTGATATACAATGCCTTGAAAATAGTTGTTTTAAATGATGATACTTCCGACATCCTCTTTAAGAATATAGTTGACAAAGATATAGATCGAATATTGGCAAATAGTGAACCATTCAAAAAGGTTATTTCCAGTGAATATGAACAGGTGTATATCTCTGGCTATCCTCTTACTGTTAACAACAATGTGGTGGGGGCTATTTTTATATATAAAAAGATACCCTATAATCAGCTATATAAAGCATCTAAGATACTTGAATCCTATGATAACTATAAGCAGCTTAAGGTATTCTCCCAACCGATTAAGCATTCATATAAAATACTACTTTTTTTGATGACTATGCTTGTTTCTTTTGCTGGTATATGGGGAAGTATTGTATACGCCAGAAGTATAACAACACCTCTTGAAAAGCTTTTGTATGCATATAGAGAGGTGGAGAATGGTAATTTAAACATATCTCTTGAGAAAACCGGAGATGACGAGGTGGCAAAGCTTATAGAATCGTTTAATGAAATGGTGGTAAGGTTGAGGGAGCATACGGAGGAACTTAATGCAAAGAATAGAGTTCTTTCGGAAATGTTTGTACAGATCTCCAAAGATAATCAATACATCGATACAATTTTCAAAAATGTTGGAGCAGCCATATTCCTCTTTGATAAGAAGCTTAAGGCTTTGAAAATAAATCAGGCGGCAAAGATCTTTATTGACGAAAAGAATAGACTTAATGAAAAAATTGCCACACATATACGTGATTTTACCAGATCATCCCTAAATGAAAAGATTATTCAGGTGGAGATTAATATCGAAAACGAACTTAAAACATATAGTATAGGGATGACAAAACTTTTTGGAGATGAAAATCGTCTGGAGAATATTATTGTGGTTATCGATGATATCTCTGATGTGGTTTACATCCAGAGGGTTAATATATGGCGTGATATTGCCACAAGGATGGCGCATGAAATAAAAAACCCCCTTACTCCGATTAAATTAAATGCCGAAAGGATATATAAAAAATGTAGAGATCTGGAAGATGAGAAACTCAGGTCTATCATTTTAGAAGGGATGCAGACCATTATAAATGAGGTTAGTGAACTCCACAAACTGGTTACAGAATTTAACGATTTTGCCCGTTTACCTTCACTAAAAAAAGAGGTATTTTGCCTCTGTGAACTTATAAAATCTTTGATAAATATGTATAAAGATGCTCATCCTGAAGTGGTTTTTGCGATAAATTGTGAAGATAGTTTCAAAATAAATGCCGATAAATCTCAGATCAAAAGGGTATTGATAAATCTGATTACAAATGCTATACACGCCGTAAAGGGTAAGGGTCTCATAAGTATAAATGTGTCAGAATTTGAAACCTATTATGAAATAGTTGTGGCTGATAATGGCTACGGCATCCCTCAGGAAGAGCTTGGAAAAATTTTTCTGCCATATTATAGCAAGAAGCCCGATGGGACAGGTTTGGGACTTGCCATAGTGAAGAAAATCATTGATGAACATAATGGAAAAATATATGCTAACAGTGTTGAAGGTGAATGGACAAAAATTATTATAGAATTGCCAAAAGGTGAAGAGAATGAAAGTATTGATAATTGATGATGAAAAAAATATTTGCACATCTATAAAAAATATAGTGGAAGATGAAGGTTTTGAGGCTTTTTATGCCATGACCTATAGTGAAGGGCTGGATAAATTGAAGATATATGATGTTGATGTGACCTTTCTGGATATATGGCTACCTGACAAAGATGGGATGGATGGGCTGAAAGAGATTAAGAAGAGTTATCCCAATGTGGAAGTTATCATGATAAGTGGACATGGGAACATCGAAAATGCCGTTGATTCAGTGAAGCTTGGGGCATACGATTTCCTTGAAAAACCACTATCTCTTGAAAGAATTGTGGTAATATTAAAGCATTTAAATGAAAAGATAAGTCTAAAAAATGATATAAAAGAGCTTAAAAGCTCCGAAATCGCTAAGTATCAGCTGATAGGTGAGAGCAAATATATCAAAGATTTGAAAGCTACGATAGAAAAAGTAGCTGTTACAAATGCATGGGTACTTATTACAGGAGAGAATGGTACTGGTAAAGAGCATGTGGCAAGGCTTATACATCTTTTGAGTAAAAGGGCTAATCAAAAATTTATCCCTGTAAACTGTGCTGCAATTCCTTCTGAGCTGATTGAAAGTGAGCTTTTTGGATATGAAAAAGGGGCTTTTACCGGTGCTGTGTCTCAGAAGATAGGTAAATTTGAACTGGCTGATAAAGGTACTATTTTTCTGGATGAAATTGGGGATATGGATCTTTCCGTTCAGGCAAAATTGTTAAGGGTGCTTGAAAGTGGTGAATTTTCAAGGGTGGGGGGAAATGAGATTATAAAATCTGATTTTAGATTAATATCCGCCACAAATAGGGATCTTCAAACAGAGATTGAAAACAACAATTTCAGGGAAGATCTTTACTACAGAATTAGTGTTGTGCCGATTTATGTGGAGCCTTTGAGAAAAAGGAGGGAAGATATTCCGATACTTGTCAGACATTTTGTAAAAGAGATTTCGATTATGAACGGTCTCTCCCCAAAATCTGTATCGGATTCTCTGATGGAGGTTTTTATCAATTATGATTGGCCAGGTAATGTAAGACAACTCAAAAATATCATTGAGAGGATGGTGGTGTTGTCAAGTGGTGATACATTAGATGTGGTGGATGCTCCAGAGATGATTCTAAAAAAAGGATCCGTCTATGATGGATTCTTTACCGATACTGAATGGTCGTTGAAGTCTGCCAAAGAGAATTTTGAGAAGTATTACATCCTGAATGTATTGAAAAAAACCGATTGGAATATTTCAAAAGCTGCAAGGATTCTTGAGATAGAGCGGACATATTTACACAAAAAAATAAAATTCTACAATCTTGAATCGCTCAGGGGGTACGAAGATAATGGTAAATAGACTTGAGATCACAGAGGATTTCCAGAAGCTAGTGGAAAGCTTGGATGTAAAGTATAAGGGGAGTAGTTTCAACCCGTTTAAATTTCATAAAGATGTTAATGGCACTCAGGTTCCAGTATATTTCATTGGTACTCCTGGCTTGTTTGTGGCAATCATGGCCACTATTATATCGGTGATATTGATGGGTATGGTAAAATTAAATGCATCGTTTTGGGTCTGGGTTGTGGTGTTGATAGTCTCAGCAATTTTATTAAGGGTTGCTCTTAAGATAGACAAAGCAAGACAGATAAGGTTTTTTTCCAATGATTTGCTCATAAGAAGCTACCGCCTCATGAAAAGGTATAATGAAGAAGTTTTAGATGACAGGGTGCTTATCGATATAAAGAATCATTTAGAGGAGTTTTCTAAATATATAAACGATAATGTGGTGGACAAACAGATGCTGATTGTGGAAAAACTTATAAATGAAAAGGGGGATTAACCCCCTTTATTTTTAATTGATTATTTGTGGCAGGTCGTACAGGATTTGCCAGCTTTTACCTGTTTTTTCTCATGGCATGGCCAGCAGAAATTTTTGTGTAGAGCGTTTGCAGTACCTTTTACTTCACCAACAACTAATTTTTTACCATCTGCGCCTTTAAGATCTTTGCCACCTTTTGCATCCATATGGCAGTCTGTACACTGGCTGTTTTTCTGGTGAATGGCATGTGGGAACATCACAGCTTTTTTAGTGGGGCTTTTGACATTGAAAGCCTTGGAAAGATCAATTGTTTCAGGGACATTAGCAAAAGCTATAGCAGCAAAGGCAAGCACTGAGAGAGCAACTAATAATTTTTTCATTTTATCCTCCTTCTTGTATACTAATTTTCCATTACTTGAATATGTCAATGTGATATATTTGTCAATAACAATTGTTGTCGGTTGACAAAAAAGAGATAATACTTTATAAAATTTTTTTAGAGGTAAATATGGTAAAGATATACGCTTTTGTAAATTCTCACTTTAAAGTATTTAATTTAAGTGAAGATAACATTGATGATATCCCATCAAAGGATGAGTTGATATGGGTGGATATGTTTTCACCTTCTTCAGATGAGTTCAGGTTTCTTGAGAAATACTATGAAATTGAGTTCCCCACAAAGCAGGAGACGGAAGAGATCGAGATCAGTTCCAGATACTGGGAATCGGATAAGGATATTACCATAAATAGCTATTTCCTGGTGGTGGATGGTGATGCTGGACACAACGAGACGGTGACGTTTATATTGCAGGATAATTTTTTGGTTACGATAAGGTATAGAGAGCTTAAGACTTTTGGTGAATGTCTCAGAAAGATGATTGCAAATCCCAGTTCTTTTAAAGATGGATCATATATCATGTCGTCTATCTTTGAGGCAAGGATAGATCTTGATGCTGATATCCTTGAGAACCTATCAAGGAATGTTTCAAATTTGAGAAAAAAGCTTTTTGCAAATGATATAGCTGATGAAGATATACTTGAGTCTATTTATCACTACGAAAACCTCAACACAAACATAAGAGACAGTTTGATTGACAAACAGAGGATAATATCTTCACTTTTGAAATCAAGAAAGTTGTCTGACGTCATAAAAGATAATTTCAGAATCATGATAAAAGATGTCAATTCACTTATTGACTTCACAAGGTATAATTTTGACAGGCTGGACTACATTCAGAATATATTTTTAGGATTGCTGAATATTGAGCAAAACAAGGTTATTAAAATTTTTACAGTTGTGAATGTGATATTCCTACCACCCACTCTTGTGGCGAGTGTATATGGAATGAATTTTGAGTTTTTTCCGGAACTCCATTGGAGGTATGGATACCTTTTGGCGTGGGTTTTGATGATTGCTTCTGCGATACTACCTGTTTATATATTCAAAAAGAAAGGTTGGATGTAAATCTATCTGAATGAATTCAGAAGTAACCAAGGGGATAATCTACAGGGTTATAAAATATTCGGATAGATCTGCAATCTGCTTTGGTTATACAGAGCAAAGGGGAAGATTGAAGTTTTTTGTGTCCAATGCTTTTGGTAAGAATAGATCAATACAGAAGATACTTCCGGCTGAAATCAGATACGTTTATAAAGATAATACCGATCTCCACAAGATTACTGCAATTGAGTATCTGACTGAATATAGCTTTTTTCAGACTGAAACACCCCTTTACCTTAGACTCAATCTTATCTTTGAGATAATCGAAGATCTCTTTCCACTGGGGTCAAATCTGGATGAATTGTGGAGATATTTAATCAGTTTAAACAGAGAAAACTATATAAAAGGTGTATCGTATATACTTTTTTATATTCTTGAAACTTCTGGAATTATAAACAGGGGGGTGTGTATTTTCTGTGGTGCAGAAATGGAAAAATATTCTTTTATATGTGAAAGATGTGAGTATTTGAATGTTGATGATGAATTAAAAAGATTTGTAAAAGCTCTGGAGGATAGAGGAAGCTTTAAAAAGTTTTTTATGAAGGATGATTCATATATTATTAATTTAATTTTTGACATATTGAAAAAACATCAGATATTCCCAAAGTCTCTCAAGCTGATAAAGGATCTAAACATTTGATACAATCTCAAAAACCTGTTTATTGATAATTGACATATAATTGTATAACTTTTCTGAGATATGATCCATAAAGCCCAAATTTTCCACCGTTATTGTTAAAAGAAAGATATCTACTTCGTTTTTTTGTTTGTTTAACAGGGAGAGTATATCAAAAAAATCTATGTTATGACTCGCATAAAAAGGTATTTTATCTTCTTTATGAAGTTTTTTCAGCTTTACGAGCCCATAATATTTGTTTATTTCCGCATCGATTATAATGGTTTTTTTGTATTTTATAATTATATCAATGTGCTCCGGCAATAACTGTGTGGCTTTTATGAAATCACAGTCTTCAACTTTACCTGATAGATTATCCACAATTAAGTGGGCTATGCCATCATCTGTCCTCAAGCTATTACCTATGGATATGACCAGTTTATCTATCTTCTTACCTCCTTTAATCTTTCCCCTTTGTTGTTTACTATTTCCACCATCATTGGCATTTTCCCCACAGCATGGGTGGAGCAGCTCAAACAAGGGTCATAACATCTTATAACCGCTTCGATTCTATTTAGGAAACCTTCTTTTATATCATCACCCTTCACAAATCTTTTTGCAGCCTGCAGTATCCCCTTATTCATGGCAAGATTATTATGTCCAGTGGCAATTATGAGGTTTGCCCATTGTACTATACCGTTTCTATCAACTTTATAATGGTGTATTAATGTACCCCTTGGGGCCTCCGATACCCCCACCCCCTCTTCAAAATTTACCCCGGCATTGGCTTTTGTATGTGTAACAAAGGTAGCGTCGTCATTTAGAAGCTCAATGATCTTTTCGGCGCAGAATATGATCTCCACAAGTCTTGCATAATGGTTTAAAAATGCTGCATTTGAAATTCTACCTGCAACTTCCCTGTAGATTGATAATTCCCTATCTGCCACCTCAGCTCCACAACTTTCAGCAATATTTAACCTTGAAAGGGGTCCCACCCTGTATATCCCATCAGGGTAACCTTTTATTTTTAAATAAGGTGATTTTAGATAGCTAAATCCCTCCACCCTTTCGGAAATATAATTATTATATTCCTCAGGTTTGAATTTCAATTCTATTCTTCCTTCTGGATCTATTATGTAGATATCTCCATCGTAATACTCAATTTTTCCATCTTTTGATAGGGCCATATGGTATGTGGGGATATGTGAAAAATATCGAATCTCTTCTTCAAATGCTGGTAGAACTGATCTAAAAGTATCTATAGTGTAAAGTGCTTTGTCTATACAAAGCCTGGCATTTTCGTTTATCTCATCTTTTATGGATTCTTCCACCGGTGATTCAACTCCCCCCGGGACTATGTAGTCAGGGTGTATCCTTTTTCTTCCTAATTTTTCGATGAGCATCTGACCAAACTTTCTCAAAAAAATCCCATTTTCGATGAAGTCTTTTTTTCTGTTTAAAACTCCGACGATATTTCTTTCTTCTATTGGGGCATCCATACCTAAAAGTAGATCTGGGCTTGATAGATAAAAGAAACTTAAGGCATGGGATTGGAGAATCTGCGCGTAGTTTATGATCTTTCTTATATTCACACCAGCAATGGGTACCTTTACACCCATTATTTCATCACACGCTTTTGAAGCGGCAATAAGGTGACTAACCGGACAAATTCCGCAGGTGCGTGCCATAAGTCTTGGCATCTCTGTAAACGGTCTACCTTCGCAAAGCTTTTCAAACCCCCTATATTGGGTTACATGAAATCTTGCATCACTTACTTCACCAGAATCATCCAGATATATGCTTATTTTTGCATGCCCTTCAATTCTTGTTACTGGATCTATGGTTATCTTCTTCATATTCACCTCATTTTCCAAATCTTGTATGCTGAAATACATCGAATTTTTCTTGATTTAATATAGATTTAATAAGATTATAAAAAGCATCTGCAGGTGGAGGACATCCAGGTAAATAGTAGTTAACATGAATTATAGCATTTACAGGTAATACATTTGTAAGAAGAGGCGGAACATCAAAGAATTCCACTTTATTATGCTTATCGCTATTTTCCGCATAGCCTCTATCAATGACTGAATTTAGTTTAAAGCTATTTCTCATGGATGGGACATTACCGGTTATGGCGCAATCCCCCATTGCTACTATAATACTGCTTTTTTTTCTGATCTCCTTGATCTTTTTTATATCCTCTGTGGTACTGACTGCTCCTTCCACAAAGGTAACATCTACAGATTCCGGAAATTCTTTGAAATCCACAAGAGGACTGTAGACTATATCGAAAAACTGCAATACCTCCAATAGCCTTTCATCTATGTCAAGAAAGGACATATGGCAGCCGGAGCAGCCATCCAGCCAGACGGTGGCAAGCTTCTTTTTCATCATTGACCCCTCATTATTTTAAGATAGTTTAAAAAATCTCTCTTCTTTCTGGCTCCAACAGGTTTACCTTTTTCAAATAGAGCACCTGTGGGGCACACCTGAACACATTTTCCACAGCCTGTGCAGGTTTCAGCTTCCCCCCAGCCTCTGGCAAAATCTGTTATGATCCTTGCATTGTGACCTCTTCCGCTTATATCTTTGGTGTGGGCCCCTTCTATCTTGGCGCATACCCTCACGCACCTTGCACATAATACACATCTATTATGGTCTATGCCGTATTTTTCATGGCTCAGGTCTACTTCGCATCTGGGATACTGGTTTTTTATTTCGAAATGATCCATCCCTAATTCTATGCTAAGATTCTGAAGTTCACAATTACCATTGGCAATACAAATGGAGCATATATGATTTCTCTCTGCGAATATCATTTCCAGAATGGTTTTCCTGTATTCTGTTATTTCTGAATTATTGGTGACAATTTTCATTCCATCTTCAACTTTTGTGATACATGATGGTGCAAATCTTTTACCATCTATCTCTACGATGCAGATTCTACAAGAACCTATCGGCGTGAGCCCCTCCAGATGACAGAGGGTTGGAATCTTTATGCCATGTTCTCTGGCTACCTCTAAAATTGTCTGATCTTCCCTTCCGGATAGTTCCACTCCATCTATTGTAAAGGTTTTTATTTTCATCGGTTCCCTCCGTTAAACTTACATACACCAGCAGGGCAGTACCTGTGTAAAACATGTTCGTAGAATTCATCCTTAAAGTATTTAAAAGCGCTAAGCACAGGATTTGGGGCAGACTGTCCCAATCCGCAAAGGCTTGTTTTTTTCATTGTATTGGCTATTTTGACCATTGTAGTTAGATCTCTTTCGTTACCTTCACCTTTTGTTATCTTATCAAGTATTTCGTAAAGCTGAACGGTACCATTTCTACATGGGGCACATTTTCCGCAGGATTCTGATTTGCAAAAGTCTATAAAAAATTTAGCCATATCCACCATGCAGGTGTCTTCATCCATAACGATCATACCACCTGAACCCATTATGGAACCTAAGTGTACCAAAGATTCGTAATCAACCGGAGTATTTAGATATTCTGAAGGGATGCAGCCTCCGGAGGGGCCACCAGTTTGAACTGCTTTGAACTCCTTGTCATTAGGTATACCACCTCCAATCTCAAATATTAAATCGTAAAGCTTGATCCCCATCGGAACTTCCACCAGTCCTGTATTTTTTATATTGCCGGAAAGGGCAAAAACCTTTGTACCTTTACTCTTATCAGTACCTATTGAGGCAAACCAACCAGACCCATTATTTATTATGGTGGAAATATTGGCGTAAGTTTCCACATTGTTTATCAGTGTGGGATAATTTTTTATTCCGGATTCCGCAGGGTATGGTGGTCTTGGTCTTGGGGTTCCCTTTTTCCCCTCTATAGATGCAATCAATGCTGTCTCTTCCCCACATACGTAGGCTCCGGCACCAAGTCTTACCTCAAGGTTAAAGTTAAAAGTGGTGCCTGCGATATTTGTCCCCAGAAGGTTGAATCTTTCTGCATTTTTAATGGCATTTTTTAGCCTTTTTATGGCAAGGGGGTATTCGGCTCTGACGTATACATATCCTCTGTTTGCACCTATTGCATAGGCTGCTATGAGCATCCCTTCAATAATCCTGTGGGGATCACTTTCCAGTATGGCTCTATCCATAAATGCACCGGGATCCCCTTCATCTGCATTGCAAACCAGATACTTTATTGGAGACTGCATTTTTGCCACAGTACTCCACTTAAGCCCTGTGGGATAGCCACCACCCCCCCTTCCTCTAAGTCCAGATTTTATCACTTCATTGATGATTTCATCGGGGGAGAGCTCATTTAGGCATTTGAGAAAAGCTTTATACCCTTCATTTAAAATATATTCTTCAATCGATTCCGGATCTATTTTACCACAATTTTTTAGTACTATTTTCTGCTGTTTTTCATAAAATTTTTTGTTTTCATCACCAATTTTTTCTGGATTTTGTATAAAATTAACTATCTCATCAATATTGTCTGGTTTGGCATGCTCTATCACAAACCCTTCTGGTTCGATTCTCACCAATGTTCCTCTACTGCACAAACCAAGACAACCCACACCTTTTACCTTCCTGTCAGGGAATATCCTCTTTAGTTCTTCCAGCACTTTATCGCTACCAAGGGCAAGACACCCTGCCGCAACACACACTGAGATGGTACTCTGCTTATCTTTACTTAAAAACTGATCATCTATCTTTTCCAGCAATTCCTCATACAGCATCTCTACACCTCTTTATGACTTCATCAAGCTTTTCGCTGTTTACTTCCCCTAAAATTTTATTGTCCACCACCACCACAGGGGCAAGGCTGCAGGCTCCCACACATCTGGCAGTTAGAAGGGAAACTTTACCGTCATTTGTAGTGTCACCATCTGATAGATCGTGATGGTTTTTTAAATGTGCAAGTAAGTTGTTTGCCCCTTTTATGTAGCATGCCGTACCGGTACATACCACACAGATATGTTCTCCTTTTGGTTTTAATGTAAAATAATGGTAAAATGTTACAACACTGTAGGCTCTGCTGTATGGAATATTCAAAGATTCAGAGACAAACTTGAGGGCATCTTCATCAATAAATCCGAAATATTCCTGAACGGTATGAAGTACTTCAATCAGTGAATCCGGATTGTAGCCATTTTTTTTTCATGGTATTCTGGATAATTTTCCACCTTTTATCTTCCGATGGAAGTTTAGGTTTACCAAACATATAACCCCTCATTATACTATTTTTTATTTCAGTTTTAGAGTGATGCTATACTAAAACTTTTACATTTGAATTATACAATAAAATTTTTCTTTTTCAAATAAACCTGAAGTTTGTCAAATTCATTCTTCAATGTTTCGATAAGTTGATCAATAATTTCATACTTGCCAGATTTTGCGGAGATCTCTATCTCTTTTGCAATATTACCTATTTTATCTGCCCCCACGTTGTAGGAAGAACCCTTTATCTGATGGGCAATTTTAGTTATCTTTTCATATGAATCAGATTTTTTTAGAGTTCTCAATTCATTTATCGATTGTTCGGTATCCGCAACGTAAATTTCCAATATTTGTTTTATACTTTCTATGTCATTTACAGAATTTTTTAGTCTTTCAGCGTCAAAAAGCTCCTCATCTATGGTATCTTCCGCAGCGTCATCAGAATTTATGGATTTGTGCAAAACAGAAAAGATCGATCTTTTAATACTGTCAATTGAGATAGGCTTTGAAATAAAATCGTTCATCCCAGCATTGATGCATAGCTGTTTATCTTCTTCAAAAGCGTTGGCTGTCATTGCAATAATTGGAGTGTTGTTATCAATAACTTCTGGATCAGTTCTTATTATCTTTGTGGCGGTTATACCGTCCATTTCCGGCATTGACATATCCATAAAGATTAGATCATACCTTTTAGTTTTTACTTTTTCTACAGCTTCAAGACCGTTATAGGCAGTGTCAATATGGGTTATGCCGAGTTTTTTTAGCAAATTGGTGGCGATGATGCTGTTTACTTTATTGTCCTCCACGAGGAGAACTTTGAGTTGTTCAATATCAATAGTTTCATCCATAATATTATAAACCTCTCCTGAATTTTCGCATTCTTTGATATCTGCTTTTTTGAAATCTATTTCAAAACTGAAAATAGACCCCTCACCGACCCTACTCTCTACTTTTATTTCACCCCCAAACATTTTTATTAGATTTTGGGAGATGGCAAGACCAAGGCCTGTACCTCCAAATTTCCTCGTATGAGTATCATCTATCTGTGAAAAAGGTTTAAAAAGTTTATTCATTTTGTCTTCCGGAATCCCTATCCCGGTATCTCTTACGGAAAATTTTAGTCTTATCTCAGTTTCAGAATCTGATATGATTTCCATTTTTACTTCCACCTCACCTTTTTCTGTGAATTTCACAGCATTTCCTGCCAAATTGATCAATACCTGACTGAGTCTATGCGGATCTCCGTAGACACAGATCTCCCTATCCGGATAATCGATATTAAAGGATAACCCTTTTTGGATGGTGGTGGGGTAGATGATCGATCGTACTCTTTTTAATACCTTAATGGGCATGAAGGGGATTTTTTCAAGTTTTAGGTATCCACTTTCGATTTTTGAAAGATCCAGAATATCGTTGATGAGCATTAAAAGATGTTCACTGCTACTTTTAATGATGTGTAGATAACTTGATATTTCCTCTGGCAGATTCTGTTTTGGTATCAACTCGATGGCACCTATTATACCATTTATTGGTGTTCTGATTTCATGACTCATACTTGATAGGAACAGGCTTTTTGCTTTATTTGCAGCTTCTGCCTGTTCTTTTAGAATCTCCATCCTTTTTATGTTATTTATACTTTCAGTACGATCGGAGAATATCCACAATGTTCCTGAAAATTTAAAGGTATTTAATGGGACTTTTCTGATTTCTATATGTTTTTCATCCACTGTATTCAAAATAATATTATTTTTATTGGAGTATGCAAAGTTTATAAACTCTGACTGATCTTTAAAATTAAGACTGATAAAAGAGATCACTTTATCGATCCCTTTTGGAACTAAATCAAGTGGCACACAGAAATCTTTTACCATTTTATCGTTTATCTGAACAATAGTGTTATCATCCGTCAGCATCACGGCATCATTAAAGTTTTCTATGATGGTATTCAGAATAAAGTTTGTCTTATTAAGTTCATTCTCCCTTTCAACAAGTTCTGAGATGTCTACGAAAGTAACGAGTGCATAACTTTGTCCCTGATATTCAAACCTTTTTGATTTTAGGTTTACGTGAAGAAAACTACCATTTTTGGACTTAAAAATTTCAATTCCATTGTATTCAGTATTGTTTGTCAATACTTTGAATACTGGACAATTTTCTTTATCAAAGTGATGGACGTGAAAAATATCGTGGGCTGATTTCCCTAGGAGATCATCTTCTGTGTAACCAAGAATGCGTGTCAGGGATTCATTTATTCTTATGGTATTGCCATCCTGGTCCATAATATAGAGCCCAGTATGAATGCTGGATAGAATATTTTTTATAAATTTTTCATTTTCTAGTACCTTATCATTTTTAGCACTCACCATTGTAAAAAGTGTGGAGAGTAAGAATGTTAGTAGTACTAATGTAAAAATATCAAATTGAAATTTTTTTAAAATATTATTCAATTCCTCTGACTTTGAGATAGATATTATTAATGCGGTTTGAGTTTGATATGTGTCAAGGATAGTGGTTTTTAAAATCAGGTAGTTCTTACCGTTGTATTTAACATATGTGCCGCCTGAGTTTTTTTGATTTAAAAGTCTGATAAAATCTTTATCTTCTTTGGACGATTCCAAAACCTGTTTATATTCTGATGGGATATCTTTTAATGAGTCGTAAAGCTCTCTGTTGGGATCTTCTACCATCCAGCCCGGTGTAAATTCTTTGTATAACTCTTTTTGGTCATCAAATAATTTATTGAGGTTATCTTTTTTAATTAGGGCGATAATTTCTATCTTTTCAAAAAGATCCGACATCATTTTCCTCAATGATTCAAAAGGAAAAGATATCTCCACACTCCCTATATGTTCATCTTTCCATATAATCGGATATACATTTCTAAAACCAGAGGCAACCTTTCCCATTTCAAAAGTTCTTACTATCTGGAGATTTTTGTTGGCCAGCCAGACATCAGGTCGTTCGATTTTTAAGCTATCCCCAAACTTATCAGGGGCATGCATCCGCAGGATGCTCTCCGCATTTGTGCTATGGAAATGGAACTGTCTTACACCTTTTTTCTTTAGAATTTCATACTTAGGGTATAGCAGGCGGTAAAGCTTTAGTCTTAATAGATCTCGATTTTTGTTGTCAGCATGTTTGTAATCTTTTAAGATCTCTAAAACGTCAGTATTCATTACATAAGTATCAAAATATAAGTCGGCTACATTATTATGGGCTATAGTTACAGATTTCCAGACTATTTCCTGCAAATGGGAATTATTAAGAAAGAAAACTTCAAGTGTCCTTTTATGATTGAAATAGATCATTACTGAAAAAGGGGTGAAAAGAATCAAAAATGATAGTATGAAGGTAAGTGTTCTTTTTCTTAAATTACTCATATATTCTCTTTAATATGTTGCTATCAAGTAGCTTTTCAAAATTAATATATTTTGATTCATCAAAGCGATCAAAGCCATTTTTTCCTATCTTCAATATTGATAGAGTGTTATTTGGTATTTTTAGCAATGAATTTCTTATAAGATCGATATCATTTTGGGACATAGTTTTTTTATTTGCCACGATAATAAAGGCAGGCAGTTCATCTGAAGAGATAATAGCTTTTAACCCCAGATTTTTGTATTTTTCAAAGATATCCTCCTTTGTGGCACCGATACTGAACAATCCTGCAATTACTTTTTTGGCAACCTCTTCATGGTTTCCAACATAACTATAGGGTATCGACTCAAGATCCACACCTTTTTTTTTCAATGCTGAATGCACAAAAGTATACCCGCAGGTGGATAGAGGGTTTGTCATGGCGATGTTTTTGATGTTTTTTAATGGATCCATCTGGTCGATGGGAGCAAAAAGCACACATCTGTAGGAGCTTTTCCCATCTTTTTCCCTTACCATAACTAAAGGTTCGTAATTGCTGTACTTTCTTTTTAGTGCTAGAAAAGGGATTGGTCCAAGATAAGCTATATCCACATCTCCTTTTATAAACATCTCCACAAGTTCTTTGTGATTTTCATAGTATGTTATTATAATTTTCTTATTTGTTTTATCTGTGACATAATTCAACAATGGCTTGTGTTGTGCTATGGTGGATTCTTTATTACCAACAGAAACGGCGGAGTAGATGTATTGTTCTTTAGACAGTATTGTTAGTGGAAGAAATAACAATAATATAAAAATCAATTTTCTCATATACTCACCTCTTCTGAAATTATTATAAAACAAAAAAAGAAGATTATCAACTGGAATTTTATATATAAAAGTTGATTTTTTTTGTTGATAAATGGAATTTATATGCTATTATTGATTATAATAAATTGAATATACACAATTGGAGGTTCAAAATGTTATATAAGAATATTTTTCTGGTAATTATGATGATTTTTTTTGTGCCGATCCTTATTTATTCCGAGATAAGTTTTGCCCCTATCCAGATGGAAACTGCGGATAGAGAGTATGAAAAATGGAAGCCTTTTATGGCTCTTCTTGAAAAGGAAACAGGGGAAAAGGTGGTATTTAAGCACGCTAAGAGTTATAATGAATTAATTGAGATGATAGCTAAAAATCAAGTTCATTTGGCATATCTATGCCCTTTGACCTATGTGATGATAAAGCAGAGAAATAATGATATTTATCCACTTTATGCCATAAATGTTTCTTCGGGAGGGAGTAAATATAGATGTGTACTTTTCAAATCTAGCGATAAAAAGTTAAGTGTGAAAAACTTAAATGGTGCAAGATATGCTCTTGTGAGCCCTTATGCAACGTGTGGTTTTCTTTCTATGAACTATATATATCAAAAATATACAGGCAAACAACTTACGGTAGAGCGATTTGTCTATTTGGATAGCCACAATAGTGTAGTGGAGCATGTGATTGCTGGAGATTTTGATTTTGGTGGTACAAACAGTATAGTTTTTGAAAAATACAAAGCTCTTGGTATTGAAAAGGTGGATGAAACACCGGACTTACCTGGTTTTGTCATTGTTGTAAACAGAAAGCTAATTGGTGATGAGAAATTGAATAGATTGAAAAAAATCATAAAGAATATTTTTGAACATGAGGAAATTAAAAGGGTCAGCCCATTCGGAATCTCTTCTGCAACCGATACTGACTATGACATTATAAGAAAAATGATGCCCGTCAAAATCCCTATGGAGGGTAATTTAAGTGCAAAGGATATTAGATAATTATAGATTGTATATTTTAGTACTTTTTGTAATTACTTCAATATTTATTACCTCGTTTTTAATATTCACTTTTTCAAATGAGATTAAGTCTGTATATACTTTTTCCATTTCTAACTTAGAAAGTAGATTCAATAACAACAGGGATAAATACGATGTATTTTTGAGAACAGAAGTAAGAACAATCCTGAACGATCCGGAGATTGTTGATGCCATTAAAAATATCAATATGAATAAATCAGTGGTGGAATACAGGAGATTATTATTTAAAAAACTTTACAAAAACTATAAACTTTATAAAGAAAAGGGGATTGAGATTTTTAATATATGCGATACAAACTCGATTTTCTTGAATTTTAATCAGCCTGAATTAAGTGGAGCCATCTTATATAGAAAGAGCCTGGCTTATCAGGCTATAGAAAAAAAAGAGGTTGTTATAGGTTATGAAACATACTACGACAGGTTGGTATATGCATATAACTACCCGATAATAATGGATGGCAATATATATGGCGTGATTGTATTTGGATTTAGCTTGAGTGCTATACAGGAGGATTTAAACCAAATTGAAGGTGTACAACATATAATTTTAATAGCAGGAAATGAGAATGAGAACGATAAATTTTTGGTTAAACTAAGCGATAATCTGGACTGTTTTTATGAACATGATCTTCTTCTAAAAGAAAGAAGTGATTCGCTTGAGTTTGCCAAAAAGATTATTTCAAATTATCCTGATAAAAAAGAGCTATCAGGTAAACTTGATTCTGGTAAGGACTTTTTCCTTTACTATAAGTTTGATAATGAATACTATCTTATGCTTTTCAAACAGATCCTTCCGGAAGGCACTACCCATATCTATCTCGTGTCTGTAACAAAAGCACCTTTCATAGGTACTATGATAAAAAGATATATTACTCAGGGAGTATTAGGGATAGTTTTTAATATAATCATATTTACTGGACTATTCTTAAGTTTCAAGTTTTACGAAAAAATGACAAAAACAGAAAAGCTTACACGAGAGATCAGCCAATCACTAAAAGATTCCCTTATCATTTTAGATAACAATGGCAAAATCATATATTACAATCCATCGGTAATAAAATTCTTTAGAGACATCGCTAATCTTACTAAAAAAATTGAATATATTTTATCCTCCAACGATCAGCAAATAACCATAGATCTGGATGGAGAAAGTAAAATTTTTTATGTGTATAAAAATGACGTGATTGTATCAGGTAAAAAAGAGGCTACGGTTGTTTTGTTATTTGATATTACTGAAAAGATAACTCTTTCGGAGAAGTTTAAATTGGCTTACGAAATTGTAAAGCACAATTTAAGTGGTATAGTAATTACAGATATCAACGGCATAATAATAGATGTAAATGATGCATTTTTAAGGATCACTGGTTATGATAGAGATGACGTGATCGGTAAAAAACCATCTATTTTAAAATCAGGTATTCACGATGAAAAATTTTATGAAGATATTTGGGAAAATTTATCTAAACGTGGGGTTTGGGAAGGTGAAATATGGAACAAAAGAAAAAACAACGAGATATATCCAGAATACCTTTCGATATTTACAATAAATGATGAACAAGGAAGACCGAAATATTATGTTGGTAGTTTCATAGAGATATCAGAAATAAAAAGATATGAAGAAAAGCTCGAATTTCTGGCGTATTACAATGAAGTCACAAAATTACCTAATAAAAGGTTTTTCATTGAAAAAGTTAGAAAATTTATTCATGATAATCCAGGTAAAGATGTGGCTGTATGTTATCTTGACTTAGATGGCTTTAAACAATTTTTAGATAAGTATGGTCTTGAAGTTTCAAACAAAGTTATCAATCAGATATCAAACAGGATAATGCCGATTCTTAAAAAAAATGATATCATAGCTCATTTTGATGAAGATATATTTGTAATTGCCACAATTGTTGATGATACGAAAGAGCTTGAAGATTATCTTGAAAAGATCCAGTTTGCCATATACAGGCCGATTACTGTGGATGGTGTTGTATGGAAATTCACCTGCTCTGTAGGTGTTACTATATATCCAGAGGACAATGAGATCCCCTCTGAGCTTGTGAGACATGCCCAACAGGCTATGTTTCAGGCTAAGAGTAGAGGTAAAAATCGCATATTATTTTTTGATCCAATTATGAGTAAACAATTGGCCATAAAAAAAGAAAAACTGGCCATGATTGAAAGGGGACTCAAAAATAAGGAATTTATCTTGTATTTGCAGCCAAAATTCAATGTAGAAAAGAAAGAGGTGGTTGGGGCTGAGGTGCTGGTAAGATGGGTACATCCCCTACACGGGTTGATACCACCATCTGAATTTATACCATATATCAGCAATTCTGATATTGAGGTGGAGTTTGATAAGTATATTGTGTCAAGAGCTTTTGAGTGCATAGATTATCTTTATAGTAGAGGGCTGAAAGTTAAGCTGAGTATAAATGTTTCCCCTAATGCATTACTCAATGAAGAATTGATTGATTTCATCAGGGAAACTCTATTAACTGATGTGAAAGAAAAAAGTAGTATAATAGAAATAGAGATTATTGAATCCACATCGATAACAAATCTCGATAAAGCATCTGAGATCTTAAATGAATTTAGCAAAATCGGTTTCGGCATCTCTGTGGATGATTTTGGAACAGGCTATGCCTCATTGGATTATATTAAAGCCCTTCCCATAGACACGGTTAAGATAGATAGGACATTTGTGGTGGATATGTTATCTGATCCAACGAATCTTAATATTACAGAAGTGATCATATTGCTTGCAAAGGCTTTTAACAAAGAGATTGTTGCGGAAGGGGTGGAGACCGTAGAAACTGCATCTGCTTTATACAAATTGGGTTGCAATATATTTCAGGGGTATTTAATTTCAAAACCACTTCCGATAGAGGAATTTGTAAATATGTATCATAGGTTTAATGATATATCTATTTCACAACTTATTGATACCCATTTTAAAACTAAAGAAGAAATTGAAATTTATTCTGCTGTAAACGCTTTTTCAAGAATAATAGATTTATTAATCAATTATGGAAGTCACGATTTTGATCAAAATAGTTTCGATAGGTTGTATTTCAATCTTATGTCTTGGCTTAGAAACAAAGGTGTATACTATTACAAGAAGAAAGAGATGTTCGTTCAGATCATAAATGAGATGTTGAATACAAATGATCATATTGAAAAAGTTTTAAAAAATAATTATCCAAAAGATATGCTCTACGATTTTATACAGGAGTTAAACAAGCTTATGGAAAAATTAAAAGGAACTTATAAGAAGATATGTAATGAGCAAACATAATAGATAAACGATTAACTATTTTTTAGTTGATTTATTTTCCAAAACATACTATTCATCATAATGAATACAGAGAGGCTTTATGGGGAAAGATTTTTCAGTTTATTTAGGTACCAGTGGATACAAGTTCGATGATTGGGTTGGAAGCTTTTATCCATCAAATGTGAAAAAGATGGAGATGCTTGAGTATTATGTTCAGCATTTTAACCTATTGGAGTTGACTTATACTTATTATAAGCTACCCTCTTACGGAGAGATAAAAAATATTTTCGATAGAAGTGGCGGGAATACAGTTTTTACTGTAAGGTTACCACATTTTTTCCAGAAAAATAAATTTAATGAGGATGATGTTAAAAACCTTTTTATTGCATTATCTCCAATACAGGAATCAGGTAGACTCTATGCCCTATTTGTGGATTTTAATTATAGGTTTTCCGCATGTAAAAAAAATCTTGAATATCTTATCTATCTTAAAACTATTTTTAAAGATAATACTCTTTTTGTGGAGCTTCCAAATAGGACATGGTACAAAGAGAGGTATCTTACTGAACTAAAAAACAATAAAATCGGCTTGATTGCCCTTGATCTTCCTATGGTTTCAGGTTTTGCCCCTTTTTACCTTTCACCAATTGAGGGGAAATCTTATATTAGATTATATGGCAGAAGTAAGCTCTGGCTTACGCCGGAAACTAAAGAGTTAAACTATAACTATTCTTTAGAAGAGCTTAAAGAACTATCCATAGAAATCAGGCGTATCAGTGAGGGATCAAATCTGGCGGTCTCCTTTTGTAATGTAATAGATGGATATGCACCGAAAAATGCTCTGAAGCTAAGAGATATTCTGGGTAATTAATGAACTATTTTGATATTTACAGCAAGAGGTTTAAAAGCTCAGGTGATATATTTGATCGCTTTAAAAATTCCTTTCCCAAAGGTGTAAGCCACGACATCCGTTTTTTTGCACCTTTTCCATTTGTGGTGGAAAGGGCTTATGGGTCTAAAATACTCACAATCGATGGTATTGAGCTTATCGATATGTGGATGGGGCATTATGCCAATATATTAGGACATACCAATAGAGATATTGTGGAGGAGATCTATAGAGTATCAAAAGAAGGTGTGCAGATCGGTATTTTAAACAGATATCAATTGCAATTGGCGGAAAAGATCAGGGATGCTGTGCCTGAGATGGAGATGATGAGGTTTTGTACATCCGGCACAGAAGCTACGATGTATGCCACAAGGATCTCAAAAAAGTTTACCCGTAGAGGAGTAATTGCCAAGATAGAAGGGGGATGGCATGGTGGCAATACAGACCTATCCTTCGATGTGAAACCACCATATAGTAGAATTAAAAATGATGTTTTGTCAATACCTTATAACGATCTTGAAACTTCGCTTGAAATTTTGCATTCCCACAAAGATAAAGTGGCTGCGGTTATTCTTGAGCCTGTATTAGGTGCCGGAGGAGGAGTGGCGGCGGAAGTTGATTTTTTAAGGGGTATAAGAAGATTTTGCGATGAAGATGGTTCTCTTTTGATATTTGATGAAACCATTACAGGTTTTAGGTTCAGATTTGGTAGTACATGGCCGATTTTTGGTGTAAAGCCGGATCTGTTTACAATGGGGAAGATAATCGGTGGTGGTTTTGCTATAGGGGTTTACGGTGGAAGAAAAGATGTTATGCAGATCATAGAAAAGGGGGATATAATCACCGGTGGGGGTACCTTTTCAGAGCATCCGGTTACAATGGCTGCAGGGTTGAAAACACTTGAATTACTTGAAAAGCATGACTATAATCATCTTAATCTAATGGGTGAAAAATTAAGAGAAAATATCTCATCTCTTTTAAACGAGGATTCTAATATTATAGTAAGTGGATTTGGATCTATGACAGCATTGCATTTTCATAAATCCTTTGATGATGTGGATAGCAAAAGACCTTCAACTTTTTTGACAAAAATTGACTCAGATAGGGAGAGCCTTTTTAAGATATTGATGATATTAAATGGTGTATTTACGATGCATTCGGGTGGATGCCTCACTTTTGCACATAGTGATGAAGATTTTAGAAATATTTTAGCTGCGTACAAAAAATCGTTAGAGCAGTTGTATAATGGATAAGGCTAAGAAGGTAACGGCTCTCAGGTACGATCATGAAAAAGATTCTGCACCAAAGGTGGTTGCAAAGGGTAGAGGGATAATTGCCGAAAAGATTTTAGAAAAGGCAAAAGAGTACAATGTATTGATAAAAGAGGATCCAGATCTGTTGGAGGCTCTTTATAGATTGGATATATACCAGGAGATACCGGAAAATTTGTATCGTGTAGTGGCGGAAATCTTAAGTGAGGTATACAGGATTAATAAGAAACTTTCTTAGTTAAAATGGGGGATATATGGATTATTTCAGAAGCTTGAGAGGGAAAAATGTTTTGGTTACAGGGGCATCAAGTGGTATAGGGGAAGCCTGTGTAAAGGCTTTTGCTCGGGAAGGTGCAAATCTTATTTTTTGTGCCCGAAATATTGAAAAATTAAAATATTTAGAAAATGAAATAAAAGAGACATACCGTGTAAAAACTTTTATTGGAAAAGTGGATGTTCGTTTGCTGGAGCATGTGAATTATTTTCTATCTTCTATTCCGGATGAATTGTCTAAAATCGATATCCTTGTAAATAATGCCGGACTTGCCCTTGGGCTTGAAAAGTTTTATGAAGGAGATGTGGAGGATTGGGATACAATGATTGATACCAACATAAAAGGGTTGCTCTATTTTTCAAAAAATGTAGCTAATATTATGCTAAAAAATAACACACATGGACACATAATAAATATTGGCTCCATCGCTGGGCAGGGGGCCTATCCTGGGGGAGCAGTCTACTGTGCCACAAAGGCAGCCGTTAGGATTTTGACAGATGGTATGAGGATCGATCTGGTTGATAAGCCGATAAAAGTTTCAAATATTGCTCCGGGTATGACGGAAACAAACTTCAGTAATACGAGATTCCACGGTGATAATGATAGGGCTAAGAAGGTTTATAAAGGGATTAAACCTCTTTCAGCGGAGGATATCGCAGAGATAGTACTTTTTACGGCAAAATTGCCGGAGCATGTCCAGATTGGAGAGCTTACCGTGACCCCCCTTCATCAATCGAATTCTATGGTGATTTTTAGAGAAAATGAGTGAGGTATAAAATGGACAGTGCATGGTTGGATGAATATTCTGAAAAATTGAAAGCTCTGGGACATCCAATAAGGCTTAAAATTGTGCTTGGACTGATGCATAATGAGTGTAATGTTACAAAAATATGTGAAGGTTTAAAGATACCGCAGGCTACAACCAGTCAGCATCTTGCAATTTTAAAAAATAAAGGTATATTGGAAAGTGTGAGGGATGGTACCACAGTATGCTATAGAGTAAAGGATGAAGCCATAAAGGAGATTTTAAGGAGACTGCTTGAGGTCACAAACACAAAATTTGAATGCTAAAACAAATACCTTGACTTTAAAAGATAATTTTAGTATAGATTCTAAAATAATGGGGGAAATATGTCCTTATATGCTCAGTTAGAGTTTGTTTATTTGCAAAATGCATCCATTAAATCAGTACCTCTGCTGTTTATTATGAACAACAAAGAGAGGTTCAGAGGTAAAATTGTGGATTTTGACCAGTACACTATTATCTCTGATGACCTTGGTTATAAGCTTTCTCATAGTAAAAAGGATATTGCCACTATCGCATCAGTGAAGAATATTATAGATATAGAATATATCAGCAAAACTTATTATCAGTCTAATCTTGGGAAAAAGCCTAAACATTTAAAGCCACCAATGCAGGATATATTTCTGAACGAAGTGAGAAAGTCTAAGTCACCTGTCACGATTTATCTCCGCAATGGTGTAAAAATAAAAGGTAATCTTATAGGTTTTGATGATTATACTATTCTGCTTTCTTACGAAGATAAACAACAGTTGGTTTATAAATCTTCTGTTTCTACTGTCCATCCTATTTATCAGGATGGAGAAATTATAAAATATGATGGGGAATAGAGATTATGGAAAATTCAGAAATCAAAATATTGATTGTGGATGATGAAGAACATACAAGATTGGGTTATGCTGAGGTATTGAGGCCTGAAGGCTATGTTGTGGATACGGCGGAAAATGGTAGAGAAGCATTTTTTAAGCTTCAAGAAATGGATTTTGATGTTGTGGTCACAGACCTTAGAATGCCGGAGCTTGATGGTATGGGGCTGATCGATCGGATCAGGCAGTTAAAAGAAAATCAGAAAATCATAATTATCACTGCATTTGGTACATTCAAAACCTACAAGCAGGCAAAAGATGCAGGCATAACAATGTTTTTGAATAAGCCAGTGAGGGCTAAGGATTTAAAAGAGGCAATAATTCAGGTATTAAAGAAACAGTAAATATTCCATATTGAATATTTTTTTAGTTTTATTGTGTGAAGAAGGGAAAATCGTATTATGCAAAAAAAATACTTGACATAGCTCTAATTTAATTATATTTATACAGTTCATTTTGTATTGTAGATATGTATGGAAAATAGCCCATGTGGCTCAGTCGGTTAGAGCGCGTCCTTGGTAAGGACGAGGTCACCGGTTCGATTCCGGTCATGGGCTTAATATAAAAAAAAGAGGGAGAACTTTTATGGGAAAACAGAAGTTCGAGAGGAAGAAACCTCACGTTAACGTAGGTACG
>PNIN01000011.1 GCA_002878065.1 Calditerrivibrio nitroreducens | reverse complement strand
TTCTTACATACTTGTATGCTTATGCAATAGGCTATAGCTTTTTCAGGTCTATTGAGGTAAATTTATGTGGTTAATTTCTCACTCAACGTATAAAAAATATCAATAATTTATTAGATTTCGTAAGATGAAAATGAGATGTATATCTTTGAAACCCTTTTAGACAATTTTTATCCCACATTTCTCATTTTTTCTGCTTTACAAATTAAATTAAAACTGATATATTCGACCAAAATGGAGTTAGAATGCAAATAAATACACTCAAGATCGTCTTTATCATAGGGTTTTTATTGTGTGGATTACCTTTTATCGAATCAACCCATGCTCTCATTCTTGGAGTTTTACTCTCTATATCGTTTGGTAATCCTTTTCCTTCACTTACAGCAAAGTTAAGCAAAAATTTACTCAAAATAGCCGTGGTTGGGCTTGGATTTGGGGTAAATTTTTACAAAGTGATTGAAGTTGGTAAAAATTCAATATTACTTACCTTTACGACTATACTTGCTTCTACTCTCGTAGGACTTCTCATTGGCAATTTATTATCCATTAATAAAAAAACATCCTTACTGATATCTTTTGGGACAGCCATTTGCGGTGGCAGTGCCATAGCCGCAATGGCTCCAGTCATAGAAGCCGACAGCGAACAGGTGGCAGTTTCCCTTGCTACAGTTTTTATTCTCAATGCAATAGCACTATTAATTTTCCCCGCAATTGGACATTTACTAAATCTTTCCCAAACTCAATTTGGTCTTTTTTCAGCCCTGGCAATCCATGATACGAGTAGTGTTGTTGGGGCGGCATCTGTTTACGGTGCAACAGCCTTATCCATAGCCACCACTGTCAAGCTTACAAGAGCCTTATGGATTGCCCCTTTTGCCTTCGCAGTGGGATTATTCAAAGGGAAAAAAGGGAAAATCAACTTACCTCTATTTATATTGGGTTTTATCTTTGCTGCTTTTATAAATAGTTCTCTACCTTCTTATGCTCAGATTTGGCAATATCTGAATTTTATTGCAAAAAGAATACTAGTTATGACCCTTTTTCTCATAGGTGCGGGGCTTTCCAGAAAAACTCTACAGGAAGTAGGTATCAGACCACTTATTCAGGGAGTAGCTCTTTGGTTTGTGGTAAGCGTTTCCACATTGGGGCTTCTTTACTATAATATTTTAAATTATCACAATTGATATCACCCTTCAGACAATCTGATTCTTGTATTTACTTCCACCTCCAAATATCTTGCATACCAATATGATATCTGATGATCTATCCACCTTATATCATCTTCAGATAGATCTTTTAATAGAAGCTCTATCTCTTTCTTCATATTCTTGAGCTCCTGCCTATCGTCTAAATCCAAAAGTTCATAAATATCTTCCCATTCTATTACCTTTTTTTTAAGATCCAACACCTTTTCTTTCATATTCACCTCTTTTTTTTAAAAGTATTTTAAATAAAGGTTGGGAAATTTTCAAGAGTTTTTTTGTCTTAAAACAACATCTGTTAGTTGAATATTTATTATAATATTTCAATATAATCTTATTGAAAAAAATTTATTATTTATTATGATTATGGTGGGGGTATTATGGATAAAAATACTACGGTAATATCAGTTGCAAGTGGAAAAGGTGGAGTGGGTAAAAGCAATTTTTCTTTAAATCTATCTCTATCCATAGCAGAACAGGGGAAGCCAACAGCTCTATTTGATGCCGACCTATCTCTGGGTAATGCATCTTTACTCATCGGAAGTAATCCTCAAAAAACTATTTTAAACCTTATAGAAGATGATGTCACCATAAACGATATAATATTTAAATCTAAACGCTACGAAAATTTTTTTCTGATACCAGCAGGTACTGGTATAACAAAGCTTACCAATCTCACTGATAAAGATAAAACAATCCTTACCAATAAGATAAATGAATTTAAATCAAAAATAGAATTCTTAATAATAGATACCGCAGCAGGTGCTTCTGATGAAGTGGTACATTTTATAGCAATGTCAGATATACTCATAGTGGTAATTATACCAGAGATCACATCCATAAAAGATGCCTATGGCCTTCTAAAAATTTTAAAAGAGAAAGGGATCGTAAAAAAAACCTATATAGTTATTAATAAAGCAAAATCTAAAACACAAGTTATAAATATTTTCGATAAATTTGAAGAAACGGTCAAAAAATTCCTCGAAATCGATGTGGAACTCCTGGGGCCCATCCCTTATAACATCAAGATACCGGAAGCAGTAAATAATCAAACGCCTATTCTATACTATGAACCTGAAGGTAGTACTTCAGCCCTTTTTAGACAATTCGCAAACCTTCTTATCAATAATAAGATTGCAAGCAAAGATATGGTCAGTTTTCTTTCAAAACTTTTTCTAAGCAACAATACAAAAGAAGACCAACCCAAAAAGGAGGAATCGGATGACATTCATTTAGATAATTGTTTACTATCAACAATAGAACAAAACATTGAAAAAATCTTAGAGGGAGTAAACCATATACAAAAAACGTTTAAAATAAATCTTAGAAGAGATAATATAAGCAAATCAAAGCAGGATTATTTCTCAGATTTTCAAGTAGGTCATGAGCTTATATTTGTGGAAAAAGATTCTTATTTTGTTTCCTCAAAGATATTAGGATGGGATTTTGGTAATTATATCTTTGTAAAAATCAATAACAATCTACTAAATCTCCTGGAAAATTTATCACATATCACAGCCCGTTATAGCTATCAAGATAAACTTATAGAATTTAAAACACATCTTCTCCACAAGCCAACTGATTTTGATGAGATTGTCATATTTTCATACCCAAAACGGTATACAGAAACATCACTACGAGGCAGTAAAAGATATTCCGTAAACCTGAGTTCCATTATGATGGTAAACAACAATGCCTCCAAATGTAAAATGATCGATTTGAATCTCAATGGAGCCCTGATCGAGTCTGAAATACCTCTAAGTATAGGTGATATTTTAAAATTATCGTTTGTTTTACCTGATGGTAAATTGATAGAGAATATAATTTGTAAAGTAAAAAATATTAGAAATTCAAACAGATATGGTGTAAGCTTTGAAACTATATCTCCCCTTGCCCTTAAAAGACTTAATGATTTCTTAGATGCTTACGATAAAATTACCGCCGGAAAAGGGTCACTTATAGAAACAAAGAAAACATCTGGTAATTTTGAAAATATAAGTCCTATGGACCTCGTACAGGTG
>PNIN01000048.1 GCA_002878065.1 Calditerrivibrio nitroreducens | reverse complement strand
GTATTTTCAATTTCTATTTGTTTAATATTTCGTATGTTTTAATTAAAAAGTCAGCCGTTATGGCACCCACCATTGCCTGGTGAAGATTTCCATTTTTATCGTAGAAGATGTTTGTGGGTATGCTTGATACCCCCATTTTTTGTTCGAGCTCTCTTTTGGCGTGGTAAACAGGGTATGTGATTTTATAATCTGCCACAAACTGTCTGGCTTTCTGTATGTCGTCGTCTATGGAGAAAGCTATGATGACAAAGTTTTTATCTTTAAGCTTGTTGTATGTTTCTACAAATTCTGGTGTTTCAGCTTTACAGGGGGGACACCAGGATGCAAAAAAGTTCACAAGTATCACTTTCCCTTTATGCTCCTGAAGGATCTGATCAAATTCAGATATTCCTACATCTTTTAGTTCCGGAAGGTTGGCATTTTTGCTGCTGCTATCAAAAGGATTACAACCTATTATATTGAAGATTAGCAACATTCCCATAAAAAGCAAAATCACCTTTTTCATAAAAAACCCCTTAGTTTTTTATAATTATATATATTCAAATATTCTAAATTGTCAAATACAAAAGAACCGGGTTTGTACTATCTTTTGTGTAAGAATAATAATGAACATTTGGGCTATGAAACTTTGTGATGATTATTTTCTGGAAAATGCTATCAGTATCATAATAAAATGATAGACCAAACATATCAAAGAAATATGTTTGGTCTATAAATTAGTGAACCAAAATGCTATACAATAATCATCTAAAATTTTTATTACTCATATTCAGTTGCTATCTTGCTGGTATCTCCTTCCAGTATAATCTTTTCTGCTGATTACCAAAAATACCAAAGGTGGCTATTCCTTCTGTAAGTTTGTTGTAAGTTGTATCTTTCAGAAAATCAAGCCCAGATAGATTTAGAGTGACGGATCCATTCTTATTTGCTCCAGGTGCTTTTAATTTTATTTCAAAATAACCATTCGCTTTTTTTATCATATCTATTACTTCTGTATCTCCTTGACGTAAATTTTGAGTCCAGTTTGAGAATGTTATATTATCGGTTGTAAATGTAGTCTTGTTATCAGCAGCATTGATTGTCAATTTGCCATTTTGATCATAGTATAATATATACGCAGGTACGGTTAGCGGATAATTTACTGGACCGTAGGCATTTTGAATATCTAAAATAGCATTTAATATTCTGGTGCTATTGTCTATTATCTTATATTCACAATCAGCAATACAAGAAGCAGTACCTGGTTTCATATCACGATTGATAAGGATTGGTCCATCAGGATCATTTACTTTTACTCCAAGTCTAAAATTTTCTAATGAGGAAAGGCTGGTTGAATCCTTACTGAAAGTAACATTGTCGAAAAATGAATAACTACCATTTAGCCATGAAGATGAGATGGCTGGTGTGAATCTTCCGATTAAATTATTCCCATTGTAGTTATTTTCTGCAAAAAGTTCGACTATCCCTTTGGCAAAATCTCCAGTGTAATTTAAAGTTATGTTATTATCTCTATTTTTAGCCTGCATAGTATATTTTAATTCAAAAGGATTTTCCATATATACAAAGTCTGATGTATATTTTTGTATAAATGATTCTGTAAGCTCAAAATGATCCGGTATAAATCTGCCTATGTTTGCACTTGTGCCGGTTATGGATCCTGTACCGAGATAATCATTGTCAGTGACAGTAAATTTAATTATTCCCACTTCACTAAACTTTTGATTATCTACGGAGGCCACTCCATTTGTAAAATTAAGACTTGTTATACCAATGGTACCATTATTGCCACCTGCAGGGGATACTAAAGTATGGGACACAGTGGCATTATTTTTCTGATAGTTGTACGTTATTGAGTTGTTGGACAGATCTGTATCGGTATCACTTTCCCAGCAAACTGCTCTTGCTGAGAGATTAAATTCTTCCCCTGCTTTTTTGAAAACCGTACTATTGGCTCCATTTTCAGCTTCCCCGTTTGAATCGGTAGTATAAATGTAAAATCCAAAAGGCTTCATAGTAGTGTTATCATAGCCTACAGCTTGCACAGTTCCATTGTCAAACGTTGCGGTTATACCGATCTGTCCGGCATCATTATAGCTAAAATTGAAAGTTGCTTGGCCATTATTATCAAAATTTAAGTTTATCGAATTATTCAAAGGAGTACCGTTAATTACAGGTTTGGTGTTAGCTTGATTTGTAGGAGGGTTTAAATAGTTGTAGCTAAAGTTTACTGGTATAGTTTTGTTCTGGAAAGCTGGTATACATCTCTGTGACGTATCATCTTTTCGCACTGCTTTGATGGTGATATCTTGTGGTTTGCAAGAATAATTATCAGGTATATCGAAAACAAAACCTGAATCGTAGAATGTAACTACGCAATTTGGATTCCATGAGCATTTATAAATAGGTGTATCTGACGGTGAAGGGTTTGCAGATATGATCGATAAGGTAGTTGGACCTGGTTCAGTTTTTCTTAGCCCAGTTGTGGTAAAGCTATTTCCGCTGCTTATGTTAATGGGATTTGTCAGCCAACTTGCTCCATTTGTTGCTGATAAGATAATATCACTGACGCCATTTGTATATTTTTGGCTACAATCATCATTTGTGCATGCTGTAACTATCACATTTGCAGCTTGACATGTAAGAGCTGAGGCAGGAGTATCGATTAAAAGGTATTTAAAACCTTCTCTACCTAAATCGCCACAACTTAGAGCTTTGATTAGAATATTATCAATGGTGTGAATATTTTTTACAGCACCGGTAGATCCAGTGATACTGAGTTTAAAATACTCTGGTGCGATAGCATTTTGGGTGGCATCTATCCAATCTATGATGGTTGTATACCCATTACCGTCTAAAATATCTCTCTCTACTTTTATAAACGTTTTACTATTTCGTGTATCTATTTTTATTCTGTATTTATAATTCGTTGGATTAGTGTTGTCAATTCCAGGAGTTAAACTATTACTGTTAGAAATATAACAATAGCCAGTCTGATTATCACCTTGTCCTCTGATGGTAACAGAATCAGGTACTCTTACTCTATTTGGTGATCTCACCGTGCAGCCATTACCTCTACCTTCATTGTCATTTGCAAAATTACCATACTCGTCAATGCCAATACCTAACCAGCCACCTCTAAATCCATGTATGCCACTCCTTTGAGCATAACCGAGGGAACCGCCATATGCGCCAGCGATATCAGATATATTATCTTGAAGTAGCCGATCAACCACAGCAGCATCTGCCAAAGCGATAGTTATACCATCAGCGCCATTACCATTACTACCATAAGCATTGTGTTCGAACTCGATTTCTAAGTAATTTTCAGCAGAAGGTATCTTACCAGACAATATTACTGCAGAAGATATCCGTGTATTTAAATCTGTCAAAATTAATTTATTATTATCTATCTTAGGTGTGAAATTTTCATTCTTAATGATGGTCCACTTTGATCCGAGAGAACTGCGGTTAAAGTCGTCAAAAAAACACTCATTTAATTGTAAACAGTTAACAGCGACTCTTTGACTTCCATCCCAGTTTTTCCCTTGTTTTTCGTTATTATACAAAAATCTTACTTCCCCAGCTATTAAAGCGTAATCAAAAATCTTTACTTCGTCAATGTAACCCCTAAAAGAAGGGTTTAGAAAATCTCCCCTGGTGGCTATGTAGAGATTAGAAGATGTGTTTGAATATGTATAAGAAGAAGATGTGGGACTGGAGGTATATTTTTCTATTCCATTAACATAAATTTTTGCAGTGTATAGATTTTGTTCAAATTTAACTACTGCAGTAATGTGACTCCATTGATTAAGAGGAATTGTGGTATTTGCAGCTACCTCTATAATACCAGCTCCACCAGAATGCCATACGCTTACACCGGGTCTACCATCAGTGTACAGATACAGCGCATATTCCCATTTTGACATTTCCCCTTTAGCTACTAATGGTATACGACCTTGGTTTTGTACGGAGCCAATTGGATATGATGTGGGTTTGATCCAAGCACTAATAGTCATCTCTTTAGTATTGACCAGAGGGCTTAGAAGATCATTGTCTGGAATGATCACATACTTTGCGTTTGAATTGTTACCATTATCAGTGTTTTGAAAATATCCAGTGGAATAAATAACTCCATCAGGTTTAGTAGATGCATTGTTTTTTGCTTGTCCGTGGAGATTGTTGCCACTACTATCTTTAACTTCGTTGACCAATCCATTCCAACTGCATTCATCCATTCTGTATTCAACAATCGGTTTTGGTCTACTACAACCTGACTGACAGGATGATAAAGGGGTGCCATCATACACTTTATTTTGATTGTATACACCAATATTATTTTCCCAATAGTTCCCACTCCAGTCGTAACCTGCTGTGGTTGATATAGCTAATTGTTTTGTAGTTGGTGCATAAAAACAATTGTTGTTTATATGGACATCATTGGAATTAGATATTGATAGATTTAATCCATATTTATTGATGTTTGTAGATGATGTTTTAAAGCAGCTGTTATTTACATAAAACTTTGTCCAATTTGCCAAAATTGCATTTAATGCTGTGTCCGTTTTGCTTTCAAAGTATGAGTTTGTAATAACTGGATTATAATTTCTAGAGCTTGCCAGTTCAAGAGCTGCTCGGTATGCAATAAATTGACTGCTGTCGATGGAGAGCCCGTTGCCCCAAATATTATTTGTAAATACCGCAGCTTTGCCATTAGATGATTTGAAGATACTGTTATTGATAGTAATTCCATTATTGAGAGTTCCAGAAACATAAAGAGCCTCATTATTGGTTGCATTACTTGTAGTAGTTTTTGCACTTACATTTTTGATGATGGCTTTTCCGTTGACAATATTTAGATTTATAGCTCTGTTTTTTGACGATACTGTTATATTGTCAAAATATGCTTCGCCGTTTATTTGTGATCTAAAATATATACCTTGGTTATTCAGTGATGTTATTTTGCTGTTTTTTATTGTAACTCCATTATTTATGGTGTTGTTAAAATATATACCATTATTATATGATGTTATACTTACATTATCTATTATGATACCATTATTTAATATGTTATTAAAGTAGATACCAATACTCCTATTTGAGGTTATTATACTATTTTTTATCGTAATGCTACTGTTTATATTAGATGCAACGTAGATTGATTGACCATTACTATTTAACTCCAAATTATCAAATGTTACTGGGTTAGATGGAGCGGTGTTTAATCTTATTGTATTGCCATTACCACTGTTTTCTATTTTTATATTTGAAATGGTAATAGAAGCATAAGTGGTAATAAGTGCAGTTGAATAATTATTGTTGCTTCTGATAGTTACCTTTGTTCTATCGCCGCTTGCGCTTGTAATGGTAAGTCCTTTGTTTATTGTTATAGCCTCGTTATAAATGCCATCACAGATTTTGATGGTATCACCATTGGATGCAGCAGTGATAGCGGCACGAATTGTGTTATAGTATGGAGATCCACATCTTCCGACATAGCGATCAGCCCCAAAACTCTGAGTTATAATGGAAAAAAGTAGCAAAAGAACTAAAATAATTCTTTTCATTTTATTCCTCCAAAACATCAATCTATATTTAAAATATCTATTACAAAGTTATTTTACAGAGGTGAATTGATGTCAAAAAGGTTTGATCTTGATGTCTCATTCAATTTAAACTTTTTGGAGGTGCTGTATCTACCTCTTCTTAGGGTGTAGTGTTTATCTATCTTCAGCTTCTCAGATATTAGGATATAACTCTTTTGCTCAAAACTATAAAAAAGCTCCTTTCTCCTATTCTTAAATTGAGAAAAAAAGTTTTGAGAAATCTTCTGATATTTTCTACTTGGTGAATATGTCGTGTTGTAAGCTTGTCTATCAATAATTCCATATAGATCATCATTTAGCCAATGGATGTAGTCTTTATATAAATAGTTCTCTTCCTTTATGGTATATGGCATAATTTACCTCTATTGTGGCGATACAATATTATTATAATATTTTTTAGAAATTTTTTCAAATTTAATTTATTATTTTTCCAGTATTGTTATCATAAAGATATTCTTCCCCTAATGGATCGTAAAATTTACCATTTTTTAGACGTTTTGAGGGATTTAAGAATTCGATAGTTTTATTGTCGATTACCCCTTCTAAAAATAGTGTTGATAGATTATCTGGATATCTACCTTTTTTGCTTTTGTATAGCTCAATCATGAGGTTTAGGGTATATATTTCTCGACCTCTTATGGACAGTTTGGCTTCATGCTCTATTTTTTTGTATCTTGAGTATAAAATACTAATGAAGATTGAGATTATTATCAGCACAATCAATGTCTCAAGTGTGGAGTATCCTTTCAAAGACTTCATATTACTGTTTAAACACTTTTACCATATCCCACATAGGTAAGAATACACCCAGAGCTAAGATAAGCACCATTGCTGCTATCATCAAAAGCAATATCGGTTCAATAGCTTGGGAGAGGGTTTTAATGGAATAGTCCACCTCACCATCATAATAGTCTGCAATCTTAAATAGCATCTCATCCAACTGTCCTGTATCTTCACCAGCTGAAATCATATCACTTACCACAGGAGGGAAATATTTTGATGCTTCAAATGATCCATGAATTGTTGCCCCTCGAGTAATTTTTTCTTTAATGATGAGTAGCTCATCTTTTATTACATCATTGCCAGTAACTTCACTGACAATCTCAAAGCTCGTAATTATGGAGATACCACTTTTATATAGAAGACCAAGTATCCGCGCAATTCTCGAAAGGTAAATTTTATGAGTGAGAGGGCCTATGATGGGTATTTTAAGGGTATACTCATCGATCTTTTTCTTCCCTTGTGGTGTTTTTTTATATTTGCGGTAGATTATAAAAATTAGTAAAACTATCAAAAGTATGAGCCACCAAAAATTGTGAAAAAAATCGTTTAAGAAAATAAGCATTCTTGTAGGTAGAGGTAATGCAGCATCAAATTTTGAGAAGAGACTTGCAAACTTGGGGATTACAAATGTCATAAGTATGATAAAGGCTATTACTATTGCCGAGATGACCAGCTTTGGGTATCTGGTGGCATTTTTTATTTTATTTCTTGTATCTAAATCTGTTTCTAATATCAGTGCCAATCTTTGTAAAACTATATCCAAGACACCACCCTCTTCACCTACTCTAAGCATATTGATATAGAGATCTGAAAAAATATCTTTATGTTTTCTAAAAGCTATGCTGAGGGGGGTACCTGCTTCTATGTCTCTGATGATTGTAGATATTGTTTCCTTCATTTTTTTTGAATAGTTTTGGGTTTCAAGACGCCTTAGAATAGTAAGTATCGGAATCCCTGCGGTAAAAAGACTTGCAAATTGTCTGGTGAATACTATAAGCTCTTCGAGTTTAACCTTTTCATACTTGCTTAGGAATTTTTCTATTTTGTGAGTCAAAAGATCGAGAGAGGAAGACTCTCTGATGATTTGAGGGATGATCCCTTGAGAATATAGAATTATTGAAGCTTCCTCAATATTTGGTGCATCTATGATCCCTTTTATTAGCTCACCTTTTTTATTTGTTCCTTTATAATTAAATCTCATAATAAGTTATAGTAAGAAAGATGAAAAATTACAACATAACTTTTTAAAAAAAAGCTAATCTGTAAAAACAACATAATAAAAAAAATGGGGAGGAGATACCCCCTTTTTTTACTTCTACTGACAATCAGTTGTTTCAATTACTACTTTAGGTGATTCTGTGTTGCTTGTAGCATCATATTCAGCATAGCATTTATTGTTCGTAGCACCCTTGAAGCCTTTATAATAAAAAGTTAGTTTGTTGGTAGTAGTGTTATCTATTTCATAAGTTTTATCATCGTAGCTTATTGCATTGAGTATGCCATCGTTGGAAGCTTTAGGATAGCCATTTCTATAAGAGTTAGTGTCATTGGCGTATACTTTTACAGTTTTACCTTCTATCGTAACATTGTCTAATGAGAAGTTATCCTGAGCCAACCATTTTGCTCTTACAATATCCTTGGCAGCAGAAATAGAACCACCCAAACCTTTTACAGCTGAAACCTTTGCATCCTTTTGCAGATCAGCAAACTTTGGTATGGCAACGGCGGCTAAAATACCAAGAATTACGATGACTATTACAAGCTCAATTAAAGTAAAACCTTTTTTCATAGAGCAGTCCTCCAAAGATTTTTTTTAATTTTTATATTTATTTAAATAAAAGTCAATAGTTTTCTATTACTTTTATGATTTTTTTATATTAGGGTAAGCAGTAAAAAAATGTTGAACTTTTGTGTGATTTAGGATAGTTTTAACAAAAAATTTTTAGGAGAAGAGTTTGTGGAAATAAATAAAATTGAAAAGATTTTGTCAAATAAAAAAGAATTGATCTCTGCCACGAATAAGTGTAGAGGTGACATACTAAAGATGACCACATTAGCCAAGAGTGGCCATCCTGGTGGCTCCCTTTCTACAATCGATATGCTTTACACTTTGTATTTGGTAGCCGATATTGATCCAAAAAACCCTTATAAAGCAGACAGGGATAGGGTGGTGGTATCCAATGGGCATATCTCACCTGCCGTGTATAGCACACTTGGAAATTTGGGCTTTTTCGATATAGATGAGGCTATCGCCACCTTCAGGCTTGCAGGTAGTATTTTTGAGGGGCATATAGAAAGATCTGTACCAGGAGTTGAATGGACTACAGGTAACTTGGGGCAGGGGCTTTCTGCTGCATGTGGGATGGCTGTGGCTGGTAGAGTAAAACAGATAGACTACGATATATTTGTAATAATGGGGGATGGTGAGCATCAAAAGGGGCAGATCTCAGAAGCAAGAAGATTTGCGGTGAAATATAATCTTAAAAATATAACTGTTTTTATTGATTACAATAAATTACAGATAAGTGGTGATATTTCAAGAGTAATGCCCCAGAATATAAAGGATGAATATGTTGCTGATGGCTGGGTGGTGCTTGAAATTGATGGGCATAATTTTGATGAAATATTAAATGCCATAAAAATGAGTAAAAGTATAGATCGACCCACAATGGTTCTTGCCAGAACTACGATGGGTAAAAATGTAAGCTTTATGGAGAATATTGCAGACTATCACGGTAAACCTCTGACAGAAGTTCAATTGGATGAAGCTCTAAAAGAACTTGGTATTGAAAATAATCTACAATACTATAAAGATATTAGAAGTAAGTTTGTGGCTGATGTTTCAAAACATACCTTTCACAGAGATGATTTTAATATAGATACCGGAATGTCCAAGATCTATAATATCGATGCATCTCTTGACAATAGGACAGCCTTTGGGAATGCGATCACAGATATAGTTCAGTTGAATGAAGATAAAATTGCTGTTTTTGATTGCGATCTTGCATCATCAGTTAAAACGGACAAGGTGGAGAAGGAATTTCCAAAAAACTTTTTCCAGTCTGGAATCCAGGAGCATCATACCGCCACGATGGCAGGGGCCGCTTCGGTGAATGGCGTGGTTGGTGTGTTTGCAGATTTTGGCGTTTTCGGTGTGGATGAAACATACAATCAACAAAGGTTAAACGATATAAACCATACTAATTTAAAAGTAGTGACAACACATGTAGGGATCGATGTGGGTGAAGATGGTAGAACCCATCAATGTCTTGACTACGTGGGGGCTATGCGAAATCTCTATGGGTTTAAAGTTATCGTCCCTGCAGATCCCAATCAGACAGACAAGGCTGTACGTTTTGCTGTCAAAGAGTATGGGAATTTTCTTATAGCAATGGGTAGATCCAAGACGCCTGTACTATCCGATGAAAATGGTAAGCCATTTTATGGAGAAAATTACAAATTTGAATATGGAAAAGGGGATATTTTAAGGGATGGAGCTATTCCTCTTATAACCTATGGTGCCATGACACCTTATGCGCTAAAAGTGAGGGAGCTTCTTTCAGGTAAGATCGATATGGCAGTTTTGGTATTTTCCACACCTCTTGCTCCAGATATGGAGCTTTTGAAGAGATATTCCGGTAAAGGTGTTGTTTTTGTATACGAAGATCATAATAGATATACCGGGCTTGGTGCAATCTTATCCCAGAAGTTATGTGAGGAAGGGGCTGGAGTTAAAGTTGTCGCATTCGGGGCTGATTATTATCCATATTCGGGTAAACCAGCTGACGTATTAAAACTTATGGGGCTTGATCCTTTATCAGTGTCTGATAAGATTGTTCAAAATCTTTCAAAGTAGTTAATAGAGATTCTGGGGGCCCCCCCCCCTTTTTTTTATTCAAAAATTTTATCATTCTTGCCACATTTAGGGCTGTGAAGTGGAGATTCTTGTTAGCATTTTTCATTATATTTTCTAGATTATCCGGTGTATGTATAGAGCTAAATATTGCTGTTATCCCATAATCGTAAAGGGTGGTGGCATCTTCTGTGTAGGATCCCGATATGCATATGACAGGTTTATTGTGTCGTTTGGCTATTTTTGAAACTCCGGAGACGACCTTGCCAAATTTTGTTTGATGATCAGTTTTCCCCTCGCCGGTAATCACTAAATCTGATTCTTTTATCTTTTCTTCCAAATTATGAAATTCCGATACAATTTCAAATCCTGGCATTAGTTTAGCGTTTAAAAATGATAGAAAAGCTGCACCAATTCCGCCGGCAGCACCAGTGCCTGGTATATTGTATATATCCATGCCTGTGACTTTTTTTATCACTTTTGAAAATTTTACCAGAGCTTTATCAAGCTTTTCCACCATTTGCATATCGGCACCTTTCTGAGGTCCATAAACATAGGAAGCGCCATTTTCTCCAACCATAGGGTTATCCACATCACAGGCGATGAGAAATTTTGTATCTTTGAGGTTATAATCTACATTTGTTAGATCTATCGATTCTACCCTTTCGAGCTCGTAGCCACCAAATCCAATCTCTTTTCCATCTTTATCTTTTAATCCAAAGCCTAGGGCCTGTAGCATACCGGCACCAGCATCATTTGTGGCACTTCCACCAATACCAATTATGAATTCCTTTATCCCTTTGTTTAATGCATCTCTGATAAGTTCCCCCAGCCCAAATGTTGTGGTAATGGATGGATTTCTCTCTTCAGGTTTTAATAGAGATAAGCCGCAGCAGGATGCCATTTCGATGATACATCTTTTACCGTCACCCGTGATACCATATTTCGATTTAATCTTTCTGCAAAGGGGATCAAAAACATCTTTTTCCACAAAATATCCGTTTGTTGCTTCGATTAATGTTTCTGCTGTCCCTTCTCCTCCATCTGCCATAGGGACTTTAATTATTGTAAGATCTGGCATTTCTAAAATAAAGGCATTTGATATAGTGTTTATGACCTCTTTTGCGGATAGGGACTCTTTGAAAGAATCAGGTGCTATTAATATCCTCATGAATACAATTATATGAAAATAAATCTTATGGTCAATATTTTATTGAAAAAATAAATGAGATGTTGTATTATAAAGAAGTTAAACAAGAGAGGTAAAGCATGGAAAAGATCTGGGCACCCTGGCGGATGAGATATATAGATGGATCTCACAAAGATGAAGGTTGTATTTTCTGCAATAAACCAAAAGAAGACAATGATATGGAGAATCTTATCGTATATAGGGGTCGATTCTCTTTTGCGATGTTAAATCTTTTTCCATATACAAATGGACATACTATGGTAGCCCCTTATAGACATACTGCGATATTTGAGGAGCTTACGAGAGATGAAGTGATCGATATACATTTAGTCACCTCTATTATCATAAAAGCCATCAAGATGACTATGAATCCTGATGGATTCAATCTTGGGTACAACCTTGGAAGGACTGCTGGTGCTGGTATTGTAGACCATTTACATTTTCACATAGTCCCCAGATGGAATGGAGATACTAATTTTATGCCTGTTATCGGTGAGGTGAAGGTCATTTCCGAACATATTGAGCAGACATACAATAAGATTTTAAAGGGGATAGAGGTAATGTTATGAAGATTATCGTTAATATTTTAAAGCTGATCATTATTCTATTTTTGATAATATTCTCTGCAATGAATATCCAGAATGTAGAGATACACTACATGATTGGGCAAACACCCATGCAGATCCCTTTATTTATCGTTATTATCATTTCATTTCTCCTCGGTGTTTTCGTCTATTGGCTTTTCTCTCTTAAAAATAGCTTTAAAAAGTTTATCGAAATTAGAAGTCTTAGAACCGAACTCAATAAAACCAAAAATGAGCTAAACAGGATCAAATCCTCCCCTCTTAATAAGGATGTGAAATGATACGATTTTTTGACAGGACTAAAGAAACTGGTAACTCAAGAGTATTTTATCACTTGATAAATGGTGAATATGCTGCGGCACTTGATTTATTAAAAAAGAGTTACGAAGGGAAGGATATCCCCGATGATTATTATTTCCTTATGGGTGGAATCTTAAGGAAGATGAACGATTTTGAAGGTGCCTTACAAATTCAAAAAAATCTTTTTACTGCCGATAAGATATATCCAAATAACATAGTGGCGCAGGAATTGGTGGCAAATCTGATTGCACTTGGTAAAGATAAAGAGGCTGTGAATTTTATATCAGATTTTCTGAAAAAAGAAGATGACCCAAAGCTTAAAGAAATTTTACCTTATTTACTCTATACGATAGAAGATTTCGAGACGGCGGCGGAACACTTTAAAAAGATGGATAACTCCGTAATGGTTTCCTATTGCTACTACCAGAAGGCATTAAAATTGGGTGGTAATGATTCTGAGTTTAGTGCCTACCTTTTGAAATCTCTAAAATACAATAATAGTCTCAGAAGTGTAAGATTCGAACTTGCGGGATACTATTTTCAGAATGGCAAAAATGGGAAAGGACTGGATCTTCTGATTGAGGTGATGTATGGGGATCTTATAAAATCGATTGATGATCTTTATTACATCAGGGATAAGTTTAAAACTTATGCGGATCTTTTACAATTTGAAAGATTGCTTGACAAAAGGGTAAACGAAAATAGTAGCAATCCATTTTACTATATATACTTATCAGAAGAGGCTTTATCCAATGGGGATGTGGAAAAAGGGAAAGATATTTTGGTAACATATTCAAATAATTATAATATACCAAGAGTGATCCTAAAGCATTATGCGAAGCTCCTAGGGGATCAGTTTTTATCGAATATATTTATGAATGAACATCTTTACCAATGTGATAACTGCAAGGCTAAATTTATTAATTTTTTTAGTATTTGTCCATCCTGCAGATATGTAGACACTATCATTGCCCTTTAACACCTATGGAAGATAACATCAAAATCACCCCAATGTACAGCCAGTTTCTCCAGGAGAAAAAGAATTACCCTGATGCCATACTTTTTTTCCGTATGGGGGATTTTTATGAGATGTTTGGGGAAGATGCTAAAATCGCTTCAAAAATCCTGAATATAGCGTTGACTGCCAGAAATAAGAATGAAGAAAATCCGATTCCAATGTGTGGTATACCCTATCATTCCTATATCCCCTATTTAAAAAAGCTTGTGGATGCTGGGTACAAAGTGGCGATATGTGAGCAACTGGAAGATCCCAAAAATGCAAAAGGGATTGTAAAAAGAGGAGTGGTGAGGGTGGTGACCCCTGGTACACTGATTGAAGATGATATATTGGCGGGTAATGATTTTAACTTTATACTTTCATTTGAAAAGGATGGTGATATCTTTTATGCTGTTGTATCCGATACCTCCACAGGTGATACATTTGTTACAAAATCTGCTTCAATTGAAGATATCATAACACAGTGGAGCCCAAAAGAGATTATTACCACCATGAATAATCCAACGGTGAGGAATGCCACTATCCTCAGATATCGATATAACTACGAATATATGCTTGATAGAGTGGCAGATTATTATGAAATTACTTCCACAATAGCTATAGGTATCAGGGAAGAGAGTATAGTGAAGGCTCTCTTTAACCTTATTAAGTATATAGATGATAATCTACTGGATGTTAAATTGAAATTTCCTGAGTTTTTTACTTTTGACGATACATTGTATATGGATGCGGTTGCCATAAAGACTCTGGAGGTGGTGGAGTCCTCAGATCCGTCCGGGAAAACTTCGTTATTTGATGTGCTAAACTTTTGTAAAACGGCTATGGGGGAGAGGCTTTTAAAATTTTATCTGCTGACCCCAACAAGACTAAAATTTGAAATACTGAGAAGGCAGGAATGGATCACTTTTTTTGTGAATAATAGCGATTTGATAGATAGTTTATCAAAAGTTTTATCGGAGATAAACGATATAGAAAGGATAATTACGAGGATTTCTGCAAAAAAAGGTTCCCCAAGGGATTTAGTTGGTTTAAAAAACTCATTAAAGCAACTGCCCCAGATAAAAAAGATCTTAAAAGGGTATATATCTCCGATTTTGCAGGACTTTCTCGATAATTTTGATGATTTAAAAGATATTTATCAATTAATTGATAATGCTATAAGTGATGACCCACCATTGAATATCAAAGATTGTGGCGTGATCAAAGATGGGTATTCATCGGAAGTTGATGAATTAAGGGGAATAAGAAAAAACAGTCAGTCATTGTTACTGAAGATAGAAAATGAGGAAAAGGAAAAAACAGGGATCTCCACATTAAAAGTAAGGTACAACAAAGTATTTGGATACTACATAGAGATTTCCAAAGGTCAGGCGGGTAAGGTGCCTGATTATTATGAAAGAAGACAAACCCTCGTGAATGCTGAAAGATTTATTACTCCAGAATTGAAAAAACTCGAGGAGAAGATCCTTACCGCTGAAGAACGCTTACAGGAACTCGAATATGAAATCTTCTGCCAGATTAGAGATGACGTATCATCAAATTCGTCTCGGATAAGGTATGTTGCCCAGATGGTGGCGGAAATCGATTTCTTCATTTCAGCTGCCTTTTGCGCAATAAAATATAATTATGTAAGGCCTGAAGTGGGGGATTTTGAGGAGATTAAAATCATAGATGGCAGACATCCTGTAATCGAAAGAAGGGTGAGGGAAGGATTTGTGCCAAATGATATATTACTTGATGGAATAAAAAATAGATTGATGATTATTACCGGACCAAATATGTCTGGTAAAAGCACATATTTAAGAACTGCTGCAGTCATAACCCTTATGGCGCATTGTGGTTTGTTTGTACCGGCGAGAGAGGCTAAAATCGGTTTTGTGGATAGGATCTTTACGAGGGTTGGGGCAAGCGATAATCTTGCTCGGGGGGAATCAACATTTATGGTGGAGATGTTGGAAACGGCGAATATACTAAAGAATGCCACCTCAAAATCTCTTATTATATTAGATGAGATTGGTAGGGGGACATCCACCTTTGATGGTTTATCAATTGCATGGTCTGTGGCGGAGTATATCGCCGAAAGGATAAAGGCAAAGACACTTTTTGCCACTCATTATCATGAGCTTACGGAGCTTGAGTCGATGGTATCGGGCGTTAAAAACTATACAGCTCTTGTCAAAGAATGGAAAAATGAGATTATTTTCATGCGGAAGATAGCCGAAGGGGTGGCTGATAGAAGTTATGGTATATATGTTGCAAAACTTGCTGGATTACCGGAAGTCATTGTTAGCAGAGCAGAAGAGGTCCTGTCAATACTTGAAAAGCATGAGATATCCATAGATGGTTCATTTATGATGACGAAAAGGAAGAAATCCTACGAAAGAACAGTGATACAGCCGATGCTACTTTTTGAGGAACACCCCATCATCACCGAATTAAAAAGTATAAACCCTGACGAGTTATCTCCAAAAGATGCTCTGGAGCTATTCTACCGAATTAGGGAGAAGCTCGATGCGTAGAGAGGATTTTTTATACCTTATGGACAAACCTTTGTTGACCATATCACTACTATTTTCATCTATACCGATCTGGTTTGTAATCGTTTTTGCAATTTTCAGGGAGATCGATCTTATCTCAACATTAATTTTTTTATTTATCCTTTTTTTCTGTAAGATTTATACCTTTACAGAATCTCATGATTTGAACCCCTTTAGTGTTGCTTTTAATACATTTGTAAAGAATGTCGTGAGTATCTCTTTGCAGATTACACTGTCGTTTTTTATCATTATCCTTTCAATACTCATGGCAATTGGGGAGAAAAATGCTGCTATTATAATTACTTTTATATTGGTAGCTCTTATTTGTGTTATGATTTTTATAGGTAATGGCAGGTTACTTTATAAAATATGGAAGATTAACACTGTTGTTGAAGTTAGGGGGCTGATATCTTCGATGATTTACAATTTGATGTGGTTTTTTATACTTTTAAATGAAGATATTGTTATTTTTATCCTTGGAATGATTATTGCTGTCTATTGGAATACCCATCTTTATTTTAAAAGAAGTTCAAACTATGTATAAACTATATTATCGAATAGTTGGGGCTATTTTGACCTATTATGTACACTTTTAATAATCTTATCCCGCAATAATCCGGCCATTTTTTCGGTGGGGATGTTTAATTTTTGTGCTTCTTTTTCTAAAAATAGTACAATCTCTTTCTTAAACTCAGGATCGATGGCACATGGTAGAGCAATCGTGGTTTTACATTTACAATTCCTCAATGCAAGGATATCGTAAATATTGTGAAGATGCATCACCATAAAATTTGAATCAAATGCATGGGCAGGGATTTCGGTTTTTTCAATAAAATCTAAGAAGTTTTCAAACAGAATGCCACAGCAGGAGCATTTTTTAGGAAATAACTTATCAATATCTTTAATGACTTTTTCAATTATCTCGTTTTCATCCATTTATGATCTCTAAAATTTTTTTATGGGGTGAAAAGCCTTTGAAATAGGCAACGGGGCATCGATCCTTTCAAGATCTTTTTTAGTTACAGTTTCCTCTTTAACAAGATTGCCGTTTGCATCAAAAATCTTCAGAGCAAACTTATCAACGGATGCAACGTTAATGTAAGAAAAGAGCATCAAAGCTATCACTACCACAAAAGCCCCATACCAGTAAGGCATATAAATTCCACCGAAGTACTTACTAAACTTTTTCATAATTTGTAAATATAACACAACAGAAAAAAATATCAACGAAAAAATGTATGGCACCATAAAATTTTTTGTATTCAAAAAACCTTAAGCCTGTCAAAATTATTTTGAATCTGATATTTGTATTTTGAATATGAATATGAATATGAATATCAATCTTAATACGAATATCGCTGAAAACTATAGGAGTAGCCCCAGAAAATACGCGTATTACAGAATACTTGGTTAAGCAAAATGGTTACTGCCCTAATTGTGGGAAAAAATGTTAAAATTTGAGAATAATCGACCTTTATCAGATTATTTTTGTGATAATTGTAAAGAAGAATTTGAATTGGAGAGAAAAAGAAGTGCTGATATTGGCAAGAAAATAGTTATGGAGCCTACTTCTCTTCGGAAATTATTTTTATATATTCCTCTTGTTTTTTTTGAAAAATCATAGTAAGTAATCATAAATAACCGATAAAAAGGTGTTATGAAACCTATAAAAAAAGATTCTGATAATAAAACTTCTGAAATATTAGATGATAATCTGACCAATTTTTACCTTGCAGTCATCGATGAAGAGAATATTAATGAAGATGATTTTTTAAGTAATGAGGTTTTGGAAGAGGAAGAAACAGATAGTTTAGAGGGGCTTGAGGATTCAAAAGGTTCACGCTCTGATACTTTAGTTTTTTACCTCAATGAGCTCTCCAAATGTCCAGTGTTGTCAAAAGAGGAGGAATGTGAGCTTGCCAGGAGAATAGAAGAGGGAGATGTGAAAGCAAAAGAAACCATGATCTATTGTAATTTGAGACTTGTGGTATCTATTGCTAAAAAGTATGCAAATAAGGGTGTTCCTCTGGAGGATCTTGTCTCTGAAGGTAATATAGGACTTATAAGGGCTGTGGAGAAGTTTGATTACAGAAAAGGTTTTAAGTTTAGTACCTATGCCACTTGGTGGATCAGACAGGCGATTGAACGAGCAATAATAGCAAATACAAAAATTGTAAGGGTTCCAGTTCATGTTTTGGAGTATATCAAAAAGATCTTAAAAGCTAAATCCGAACTTCAAGAATCATTGGGGAGAAACCCTACTTATACTGAGCTATCCACTTATACAGGTATTACTTTGTCAAATATTTACAAGGCTGTGGAGGCTATGAGACATGATGTATCCATAGATGCTCCAATTTCGGAAGATGAACAGGAGAATATGCATAATCTGATACCGGATAATATCCACACAGACCCTTTTGACCATGCTTTCGAACTCAACATTCAAAAGTTAGTATCTAAGTGGATGGGCCATTTAAATGAAACGGAAAAGGTAATTATAACTCTTAGATACGGATTAGACGGTAAAAGATCAAGGACACTGGATGAGGTGGGGAAGGAACTAAATCTCACCAGGGAAAGGATTAGACAGATTGAAAAAAGAGTACTCAACAAACTTAGAAGTTTTTTTCACAATAAAAAAATTGAAAAGGGGACGGTTATATGAATTTAAAAGGGGAGCTTTTAAGTCGCTTTGAAAGATTTAAGAAGAATATGACCAATCTTGAAAAAGATTGGGAGGTCGTTGCTGTTTTTGGAAAGGTAAATACCTTTTATTTTACCAATACTATGCAGAATGGCGTTTTGATCATAAAAAGAACAGGCGAGAACTTTTTCTTCGTTCGTAAAAGCTACGAGCGGGCAAAGATAGAGTCACCGCTCGATTTTATATATCCAATTAAGAGTTTTAAAGATATTTCTAATGTAACAGACTTGAAGGGGGAATCAATTCATATTGAAAAAGATGTTGTGCCATATGGATTTTTTGAAAAGTTTAATAAAATTTTTGGTTTTAAAAGAATTGGTTCTGCTGATCTGGCAATAGCCAAGACAAGAGCTGTAAAATCGGATTATGAGATCGGGCTGATGAAAAAGAGTGGTGAAATACATGAATATATTTTGCAAAAGTTTGTACCTAACGTATTGAGGGAAGGGATTACTGAGGCGGAATTGGGGGCGGAAATCTTAAGGGAGATTATTATAAAAGGTGGGCAGGGGCTCACCAGGATGGGTACATTTAATGCGGAGCTTTATCTGGGGAATATATGTTTTGCTGATAGTGGAAATTATTACAACTCTTTTGATGGTCCCGCCGGGATATTTGGAGTTTCTCCCGCGGTACCTCTTTTGGGTAACCATAGAAAAAAACTACAAAAAGATTCAGTAATTATGCTTGATATCGGCTGTGGCTATGAAGGTTACCACACTGATAAGACCACTGTATACGCTTTTGGTAAGATACCTCCTGAAGCTTACGATTTTCATAAGAGATGTGTGGAGATACAGAATATGGTTGCAGAGAGGTTAAGACCAGGGGAAATACCATCTAAGATATATGATGATATAATATCTAAGGTGGATAAAGATTTTGATATAAATTTTATGGGGTTTGGGCCGAATAAAGTGAAGTTTATAGGTCATGGAATAGGTCTTGTGATCGATGAATACCCCGTCATTGCAAAAGGTTTTGACGATCCATTAGAAGAGAATATGGTAATGGCGATTGAGCCTAAAAAAGGGATAGAAAATGTGGGGATGGTAGGTATCGAAAATACATTTTTAGTAACGGCTAAAGGTGGTATAAGCATCACAGGTAATGATTATGATATAATTAATGTGTAGAGCTGGAGGTTTATATGGGTAAACTTTTTAAGGCGGTTGTTGTTGAAGAAAAAGAAAATAAGTACAACATCACAGTAAAAGATAGAGATTTAGACAGTTTGCCACAGGGGGATTTGCTGATAAAGGTTTATTACTCTTCTATAAATTACAAAGATGCATTGTCATGCTCTGGCAACAAGGGAGTTACAAAAAATTATCCGCATACACCGGGGATAGATGCGGCTGGTGTTGTGGAGGAATCTAACTGTGAAGATTTCAAAAAGGGTGATGAGGTCATTGTAATCGGTTTTGACCTTGGTATGAATACCTCAGGTGGATTTGCGGAGTATATCCGTGTGCCTGCCAGCTGGGTGGTGAAAAGACCTGAAAACCTTACTTTAAAGGAATCTATGATATATGGTACTGCAGGTGTCACCGCTGCTTTGTGCGTGGATAAACTTGTTTCTTATGGTATATCAAAAGAAAATGGGAAAATAGCGGTGACTGGAGCAACCGGTGGGGTGGGAATTTTTTCAGTGGCAATTTTGCACAAGCTCGGTTTTATAGTATCGGCTATTACTGGAAAAATTTCTGAAACTGAGTACCTCAAATCTTTTGGGGCAAATGAGGTGATACCCAGAAGTGATTTTGAACAACCATCACCGAAAGCTTTACACAAACCACAATTTGCTGCTGCTATTGATACTTTAGGTGGTGAGGTGCTGGTAAATGTTATCAAATCGATAAATTATGGTGGTGCGGTGGCCGCCTGTGGTATGGCTTTTTCTCCAAATATAAGTATGACAGTGTTCCCTTTTATTTTAAGGGGTGTTTCATTGTTAGGGGTTGATTCTGTTGAGATAAAAAAGCACGATATAATAAATAAGATTGCGGATGTATATAAGGTAGGGCATCTTGATAGGTTTGTCACGGAGATAACACTTTTTGATATTCCTGAAGCTGTTAATAATATCTTAAAAGGGAAAGCTAAAGGGCGTTATCTGGTGAAAGTATCTTGAGAGTTTATGAGATCTAAAGGTTTATGGGTCTGGATGACATTCTTCTGCTGCGGTTTGTTGTTTATAAATTATCCATTTATAAAAATTTTTGACAAAAAGATATTCATATTCAAGATCCCTTTAATATATTTTTACTTCTTTATCGGTTGGGTAGGGTCAATAATAGTTGTCTATATTTTTAGAAGAATTTTTTTAAGAAATGAAGATTGATACTATTTTAATTGTTAGTCTCATTTATATATTTTTACTTTTTATCGTGGCAATGCTTTCTGGATATTTTAGCAGTAAGCGTAGAAATATCATATATAATCCCTATGTATATTCCTTAACACTTGGTGTATACTGTACAGCCTGGACATATTATGGGTCTGTTGGGAGGGCTAGTACGAATGGAATCGAATTTCTTGCAATATATATTGCCCCCACACTTATGGTATTTTCATGGTGGTTTTTATTGAGGAAAATTGTAACTATAACTGAGAGACACAATATTAATAATATTGCGGACTTTGCCAGCTTCAGGTTCGGTAGATCCAAAAGGATTGGATTGATTGTTGCTGCGGTCTGTTTATTCGGCATTACGCCTTATATTTCACTTCAGTTGAAATCGATTAATGAATCGATAGCCATATTGTCAGATGGCCATCTTAACTCTATGCTACCTTTTTATCTGGATACATCTTTTTATGTTTCACTTTTTATAGGTGTACTGGCATCTATTTTTGGTGTTAGACATCTGGAAGAGGGGAGGAAGCATCCCGGACTTGTGGGAGTTATTGCTTTTGAATCGATTGTAAAGCTTGTTATTTTATTGGTTGCTGGTTTTTATATTGTGAAACTATCCGGTGGTTTTGAAAATATCTTCAATTTCTTGCAACAGAATAGCCATAGGGAAGATCTGGCAAAGCTTATGATCCTTGATAGCAATGATAATAGCTATGGAAAATGGTTTGCTATGGCTATTATGAGTATGTTTGCCGTGATTTTCCTCCCAAGACAATTTCAAATGGCGGTGGTGGAAAACGACTCTCCGAAGTATATAAAAGAAGCGATGTATCTCTTTCCTCTTTATCTACTACTTATAAATATCTTTGTTATTCCTATTGCTTTAGCGGGAAAGATGACGCTTAATGGAAATTACAATGCTGACTACACGATTTTATATCTTCTAAAAATGAACAACGAAAATCTTATGATGATTCTCGTATATCTTGGGGGGTTTGCTGCTGCCACCGGGATGATAATTGTATCTTCGGTAAACCTGGCAAATATGCTGGTAAATAACATTTTAGTGCAGATATTTATCAAAAAACTTATGATTATTCAGTTTGGCAGGTACATAACATTTATCAAGAGGGTAAGTGTAGTTTTGATTATACTACTTGCATATTTTTTCTTTCATTTTGTTGGTGAATCTTTTCAACTGGTGGATCTGGGGCTTGTGTCGTTTGCTGCCATCTCCCAAATTGCACCCAGTTTGATTTTAGGACTTTTCATCAGAAGGATAAATCGCTGTGGTGTGTTTTTTGGAATTTTAGCGGGGATGATAGTATGGTTCTGGACTTTGTTGATACCTTATACTGTAAAATCTGGTTTGCTACCCCAATCGATTCTTACTGAGGGGCCGTTTGGCATATCTTTGCTTAAACCTACCGAGCTTTTTGGACTTTCCGGATTAAATCAATGGAGTCATACCCTCTTCTGGAGTATGTTTTTCAATATACTGTTTATGGTTGTTTTATCTATGCATCGGGAACAGGATGAGGAGGAGAAAGAGACTGCTGCATTGTGTGTGGAAAGCTTAAAATTTCATTTCCTTTTAGGTAAAGATGAGGTTTCAAGAAGATTAAGTATCCTGGAAGTGACAAACATTCTGACAAACTTTTTTGGTGCTGATTACGCAAATAGATTTATCAATGGTTATTTAAAGTCCATAAAAAAAGATAAACGGGAATTGAATAATGAAGATATAGAAAACTTAGTAAAAGATGTAAAAAAACAGCTTTCTCTTGCGGTAGGACCCAGTGCTGCAGAGATTATAATAAATTCTTACCTAGAAATGTCTGGTAGAAGTGGTAGAAATGTGCTGAATATATTTAAAGACCTTGTAAGTCTTGGGGTGGGGGAATCAAGGGATACTCTGATTCATAGAATTACAGAGCTTAACATATTGCTTGAAATATCAAGGCAGTTTACCTCCACCACGGATCTTGTGGGAAAGCTTCAGTATACGTTGAATGTTTTAAAAAACAACCTCAAATTCGATTTAGTTGTTATCAGAAAAAAAACAGAAGATGGTCTTGAAACAATCACTTACGCTGGTGATATAAACTCTTTTAAAATGATATCACACATTAGAAAGATAGATCCGGAAAAAACTTACATTGGCAAAACTGTAATTTATTTAAGAGCTTACTATATAGATGATATTGATAAGGTAGAGCAATTTGAAAATATCTTAGAGCTAAAAAATAGAGGTATTAAATCGTTCTGCCATATCCCCCTTGTTATTGACAACAATCTTGAGGGGGTTCTTTCAATGTTTTCTAAAACTTACAAGAATATCTTCAGCGAAGAATTTGTGAATATTCTGGAAAGTATTGCCAATCAGCTTGCTTTTCTGATAAATAATCATAATAAAACAGAAGAGCTGATAAAAATAAAAGAGGTCTCAAAAGAGCTCGAGATTGCAAAACTTATCCAATCATCCCTCGTTTCCGTGGATACCGTAAATTTAGAAGGTCTTGAAGTGGTATCATCCTATTCCCCTTCAGAATATGTTGGGGGGGATTATTATGATATAGTGAAGGTGGACAATGATAATGTGGATATTGTTATTGCTGATGTTTCTGGCCATAGTATATCTTCGGCACTTATTATGTCCCAGATCAGGAGTATTATACATACCACTTTACAGATTGATAAGAGTATTACGCCTGGTTTTATGGTAAATCTTATATCAAAGCAGATATTTGAACAGATCAATAAGTATAATTTTATAATTACTATGCTTTATATGAGGCTAAATTTGAAAAGTGGCTCGCTAACTGCCACAAATGCTGGACATTATCCACCTGTAATCATCAGGAATGGTGAGATTATTGAGCTTAAGGTGGGAGAAATTTTGTTGGGTGTAATAGAAAATTATAATTACGAAGAGGAAAATTTTCAAGTACTGGATAACGATCTTTTAGTTTTATATACTGATGGAGTGATAGAAGCAGAAAATGAAAATAATGAATTCTTTGGTAAAGAGAGATTTTTTAAAGTGTTAAAAGATCATGCTTATATGGAGCCGGAAAAGATTAAAAATGCTGTAATGACCTCAGTGGCAAACTTTACTAAAAATTATATCCAGACAGATGATATAAGTTTACTTATAATTAAAAAGCAGCTTTGATGATTATAGCATATTTGCAATATCAGGAAATTCTATAAAAAATGACGTGCCAAACTGTTCATTGGATATAAAGGAAACTTTTCCACCCAAGTATCTTTCCGTTAGCAACTTGATACAATATGTCCCAAGGCCGTTTCCATTTTTTTTTGTGGTGAAAATAGTTTTAAAAATCTTTTTCTGTATCTCCTCAGGGATGTATTCGGGATTATGAACTGAGATCCTATAATTTTTACCATCACCACAGAATTTTATTTTTACCTTTCTGGGTTCATCTCCGGCTTCAATTGCATTTTTTACCAGATTGATAATGATCCTATTTAAAATAATTTTATCTGCAAAGATTTCGTCAATCTCTTTTACAAATTGAAAGCTTACATCTTTCGCTGTGGAAAAAATATTTTTTAAATTCTTTTCTATAAAACTTACAGGGAATTTTTCGAAGTGGGTGTGTAAATTATTTTGTTCCGCTAGTGAAATAAATCTTTGGGTTTCAACCTCTTGATAGATTAAACTTATGTTGTTACTTAAAATTTCCAGCAGATCTGTATCCAGTGCTATACTATTACTTTTGTAAGCTTCCAGTATGGAGTATGTGTTGCCCACTATATTTATTACGTCACTGTAAAAATTATTGTTTATAATATACTTATCAACTTTGTCAATATCTTTTAAAATGAACAATACGAAATCCCCTTTGTCTGTTTGTAATGGAATGGTTGAGATGTTAAATTGTTTTATTTGGAGATTCTGTTGTTCTATAGTACATTGCGTTAGAGCATGCATCCCTGATAGAGCTTGCTTTATGGAATTATTTGCAAAGCAGTTTTTACAGAATTCGGTTGTGCCACATTGATCTTCTGTGCCATTTATACAATCAAAAAGTTCACCTACTTTCCTGTTTATTATCTGCTGTAAAGGTTTGTTGAAATAAGTTAATACCTTAGAATTTGCAAAAACAATTCTTCTTTCTTTATTTAATATTAAAATCAAATCATCAATGCTATTTATAATCTCTTCAAAATGGATTATGTTTAAGACATACCCGATTTTACTTTTCATATTGTCATATGTTAAATAGCTGTCATTTGCGTCAGTTTTAAGATTATTACTGCTTATAAACAGTATGTTTTTAAACTCATGATATTTTTGGGATGTTACCAATTGACTGAGTTTTCTCACATTTTCTATTTCTTCTATGTTTTTTATCACTATGTTGACGACTTCTCCATCTATTTTGCCAGATCTTGCCATACTCAGAAGTGTTTCTATTATTTTACTTTTATCCAGTCCTTTTCTGTATGGTCTATCTTCAGAAATAGCTGTGTATATATCCGCTATAGTCATTATTCGGCTGCCTAAGTCAAGTCTATCCGCTGTTAGGTGGAAAGGGTACCCGGAGCCATCTAAATATTCATGGTGAAAAGCTGCCCATTCTTTTATATTTTCAAATATATCCATTGAATTGAGGGCGTAAAAGGTGTAATAGGTGTGTTTCTTTATTTCTATTCTTTCATCTACGGAAAGTTGCCCATTTTTGTTTATGATGTATGGATTTATGGCAAGCTTACCCATATCATGTAGATAGCCAGCAATTTTAAGGTTTGTTACCATGTAATCAGGAAGTTTAAACAATTCTCCGATTTTTGAAGCCACTGATGCCACACCTGCCGAATGGGTGGCGGTAAATGAACATCTGAAATCGATGATATGACTGAGAAAATTTGTAAAAGCAAGGATATCGTTTTTATCCATTACAAGTGTTTCAAAGTTTAGATATTTTTTTAGTAATTTATCTTTGTCAGGAGCTTCGATATCCAACCAGAAAAATTCTTTATCATAAAGAGACATAAATGCATCCACATGATCTGGTTTAAAGTACTTACCAGTTTGTGAGGATATCATTTCTTTTATATTATTTCTTTGGTAGTAGGCAGGTACACCTCTCTTTAAAAGGATATCTATTCTATCTGCCAGATGGATTATGAGGGCTTCATCTTCTGTGTCTGGGAATTTATTATATTGAAGATGATGTTTGCTTATGATATTGGAAAGATGTTTGAAATTATCAACTTTATCGATTAAAAATGCTCCAACGTTACTGTGGTTTAATTTGGTGTTTTCGGAGATTTCAAATTTTGACAACTCGTTAAATTCTGACTCAAGCATCACCCCAATATCATGAATAAGGGCAGCGATTACTGTATTTGAGATTCTTTCACTGTTTAGACCATAGCTGGAGGCTATTGCTGCGGATATGTATGCCACCCTGTGGTGGTGATTTGATAATTCTGGATTTACCAAATCTATTATCTTTGAAATATTGTATGCAAGATCAAACGAAGATATTACATAACTACCATGAAGATCATCAAATACTTGAGTTTTAGTACTCTTCAAAAATTCCATACTAAAATTATACATGTTTTACATAAAAAGTAAATAGAAATAGACTTAAACTTTTTTTGGAAATATCCGATAAAAATCTTGAAAAATTATTGTACTTTTTGTAAAATCAATAACAGAGAGGTAAAATAGGAGGAAATAATGAAGCTAAGTACGAAGATCAATGGTATAATTGCTATTGTATTACTTCTGTTTTTTGGTATCGTTTTTTTTGTAAGCGCCAAGTCATCAAAAGATGCTGCAATTATTGCTGCTGTTAACAATTCTAAGTCAATTGTTGTGGTGGCTGAGGGTGTCAGGGAGTTTATGGCTAAAAAGCTTGAGGCCAATATTTACAATATGGAGGAAGCCAAAAAAGATGTTAATAAGTTTTTATTGATAGTTCCGGTGGTGAGCTCCATGAAGATAATGCAGGCAAAAGCTGATGAGATGGGGATAAAATTTAAAGCTCCAAAAATTCAGCCCCGCAATCCTATAAATACTCCAGATGAGCTGGAGCAGAGGGTTTTGGAGATGCTTACCAAAAAGGATACTGGCAGTGGCCCTACTCCAGAGCACTATGAAATAGATAAAAAATCTGGATTTATTAGATATTTTAAAGCAGTGAGATTGACAAAAGAATGTGAATGGTGTCACGGTGATCCAAAGCTTTCCAGGGAGTATTGGGGGAATGATCAGGGGCTTGATCCTACTGGTGTGAAGATGGAGGGGTGGAAAGCCGGTGAGATTCATGGTGCATTTGAGATATTTACACCTCTTGCACCCATTATGGCTACTATAAATAAAAATCTTTTCAGAGACTTTATATTTCTTGTCATCATAATAATACTTATCACATATTTCATATACTATTTTAATAAAAGATTTGTTATTAAGCCTCTTCAGGAAGTTTCATCTGCAATAAATAGAGTGGCAGTGGGGGACTTTACTATCCAACTTGATATAAAATCAAATGATGAAATAGGTGCTGTTGCAAGAGATCTCAATAAAATGGTGAGGGATATTAAAGCCTCTCTTGATATTGTATCAAGCTCCATTGATCAGCTTGCCACTACAGCAGCAGAGCTTTCTTCAAATGCTGAAATGATTGCTGCTGGTGCAATCGAGCAGGCGGAGCAGGCATCCACCACTGCTTCTGCTGTGGAAGAGGTGAATGCTACAGTTGTGGAGGTGGCCCAAAATGCGGCAAATGTGGCTGCCAGTGCAAATAAAGCTAAAGAGCAGGTTTTGAAGGGGCATTCTATAGTAGCTGAAACAAAAGAGATGATGGAAAAGATTGCTGAAACAGTATCTCATTCTGCAAATACAGTAAGAGCTCTGGGAGAATCGAGTGAGCAGATAGGCCAGATTATTCAGGTCATCGATGATATAGCCGATCAGACAAATCTGTTGGCCCTCAATGCTGCAATAGAGGCAGCCAGAGCGGGTGAACATGGTAGGGGATTTGCCGTGGTGGCAGATGAAGTGAGAAAACTTGCAGAAAAAACTGTGAAAGCCACAAAAGAGATTGCCGAAATGATTCAAAATATTCAAGCTGATACAGGTGGAGCTGTGGCAAGTATGCATGAAGGTGTTGAACAGGTTGAAGATGGTAAGAGAAAAGCCGAAGAAGCAACAGTTGCTCTGGATGAAATTAAGAAGAGTGTTGAGACAGTATCCTATGAAGTATCTCAAATCGCAAGGGCTACCGATGAGCAAACAAAAGCTACAGAATTAATGGCACAGAGTGTAGAAAACATATCTAAAGTGGCTTCAGAAAACTCTATTGCTTCAAAAGAATCTGCTCAGGCAGTGGAGCAGCTCTCAAGGCTTGCATCCGATTTACAGTCGATGATTAATAGATTTAAGCTTAGATAAATAAAAAGGCGGGGAAACCCGCCTTTTTTATTTTTTATTGAAATAACTGAGTGCTTAAATACCTTTCACCAGTATCACATACGATAAAAACTATATTTTTACCTTTTGCTTCATCCCTTGAAGCTATTTTTAATGCAGCCGCTAAATTTGCACCTGAGGATATTCCGGCCATTATCCCCTCTTCCAGAAATAATCGTCTGGCAGTTTCTATTGCTTCTTCATCTTCTATCTGTAAAACTTCATCAACTACCGATATTTCTAAATTTTTAGGTATAAAACCGGCACCTATCCCCTGAATTTTGTGAGGTGTTGGGGTAAATTGTTCATTTTTTAAGTATTTTGTTATTGCTGGGGATTTTGAGGGCTCCACGGCTATAGATAACACTTTATTGAAACTAACTCTTTTTAAAAATCTTGAAGTTCCAGTGATCGTACCACCAGTACCTACTCCGGCTACAAAATAATCCACTTCACCTTTTAAATCCCTGAAGATTTCGGGGCCAGTGGTGGCTTCATGTATCTTAGGATTTGCAGGATTATCAAATTGCCCCGGCATGAAAAACTTTTCTGGTTGTTCATTTATCAGTTCATTTGCTTTATCTATAGCCCCTTTCATCCCTTTATCAGCAGGGGTAAGTATAAGCTCTGCTCCGAACTGCTTCATCAAAGCCCTTCTTTCAATACTCATCGATTCAGGCATGGTAATCTTAATTTTAAACCCGAAGGAAGCAGCCATCATTGAAAGGGCTATACCTGTATTTCCACTGGTGGGTTCAACAATCTCCATACCATCTCTTAGAAGACCTTTTTTAATGGCATCTAAAATCATGGCATAAGCAATTCTGTCTTTTACCGAAAAGGCTGGATTTCTGCTTTCAAGCTTTGCAAATAGTTTACCCTTTAAACCCTTATCTATTCTTGAAAGCCTCACAAGGGGGGTATTCCCAATGGTTTTAAAATAGCTTTCGTAGTAGTTGTTCATATAAACCTCATTAATTTAATGCATTATCTAGATCTTCAATAATGTCTTCTATATTTTCGATCCCAACAGACAATCTAATAAAATCATCGGTTACACCGGATTTTATTCTGTCTTCAGGGGAAAGTTGCTGATGAGTGGTACTTGCCGGATGTATCACGAGCGATCTGGCATCCCCTATATTTGCCAAATGAGAAATCATTTTTAATGAATTGATAAATCTTTTTCCTGCATCATAACCACCTTTTACCCCAAAACCAATTATTGCTCCATAGTTACCTTTTAAATATTTTTTGGCATTTTCGTGATCCGGGTGTGAAGGAAGTCCAGGATAGTTAACCCATCCCACCTTTGGATGTTTTTCCAAAAATTCCGCCACCTTCTGGGCATTATCACAATGCTTCTTCATTCTGAGAGGGAGGGTTTCAAGCCCTTCTATTATCATAAATGCATTAAATGGGCTGATGCATGCCCCCATATCTCTTAAGAGCTGTAGCCTTATTTTTAGTGTAAAGATACACCCTTTGGCAACAGCTTTATCATGCCAGCCAAAAGCATCCCAGTATACTAGACCATGATATGAGTCATCAGGCTTTGTCATTTCATTAAATTTACCATTATTCCATGGAAAGTCACCTTTTTCCACTATTGCACCACCAAGACTTGTACCGTTGCCGCTGGCAAATTTTGTCAGAGAGTAAACCACTATATCTGCACCATATTCAAATGGGTTTAGTATATATGGTGATACTGTATTGTCAACGATTAGGGGGATTCCATGTTTGTGGGCGATATCTGCTATTGCTTTATAATCATTTACGTTATTTTTAGGGTTGCCAATGGATTCGATGTAGATGGCTTTTGTATTTTCATCTATTGCATTTGTAAAATTTTCAGGTTTTGATGAATCCACAAACCTTACCTCTCTGCATAGCTTTTTCATGGTGTATTTAAAAAGGTTGTATGTTCCACCATAAAGGAAGGAAGTGCTTACTATATTGTCACCTGGAGATGTAATGTTGAGTATTGAGTATGTAATTGCCGCCTGACCGGAAGATACAGCTATAGCTGAGGTACCCCCATGAAGGGCGGCAAGCCTTTTTTCCAAAACGTCCTGGGTAGGATTCATCAATCTTGTGTAGATATTGCCAAATTCTTTGAGGGCAAATAGGTTGGCTGCATGATCAGTGGATTTAAAGATGTAGGATGATGTCTGATAGATTGGTACTGCTCTGGCACCGGTTCCATCCGGTTCATATCCGTAATGGAGTAGAATTGATTCTGGGTTTTTCATAAAATTGCCTCCTTTTTTATATTATGAAGTCTAAAAAATATTGAGACTCCTGTTTGCTTATATCTTCGAGAGTTATCGATTTAAGTAAGTTTAGATGCTTAATGTTTATGGATTCGAGAAATTGTTTAAAGTGGCACCCCTCGGGGAGATATTTTTCGCAGTCAAATAGTGATAAATTGCCCTCTGTGGCGGAAAGGATATCGTAAAGTGTAATCTTTTGTGGTGGTTTTGAAAGGATAAAACCGCCAGAGGGACCTTTTTTAGATTTTAAAATGCCGTGGTGTTTTAATTTATTTAGAGTTATTTCTAAAAATCGTTTTGGTATAGAGGAGCTGTTAGAAATTTCAGCAGGATTAACAGGTTTATTTTTATAGCTTATATAAACAAGAGCATAAATGGCATATATCGATTGGGCTGTGGTCTGCATATAATCTCCTTATTTATAGATCAGATGGAACAATTTGTCAAGTATTAAATCATAAAAAATATGACTTTTATGATTTTTCAAAATATTAAATTTGCTTCTCTTAATATCGATTCATCCCTAAATAATTGATCGGTATCACCATAATACATTATCTCACCATTTTTGATTAAAATTGATCTGTTACATATTCTTTGGGCTAAATCTAAGTTGTGGGTTGCTATTATTTTGGTATGTTGGAAATTGGATAATATCTGGATAATCTCGTAGCTACTTTTAGGGTCAAGCTCTGATGTTGGTTCATCGAGTACAAGTATTTCGGGGGATGATGCCAAAACAGATGCAATACATATTTTCCTCTTTTCCCCACCTGAAAGCTTAAACGGATGTTTATTTAAAAGGTGGAATATTTTTAATTCCTCGGCGATAGATTTTAAAATATTTTTTATATTCGCATCGGATAAGCCCAATTCGGATAAACCAAAAACGATATTCTCCTCTACCGTTGGCATAAAAAGCTGATTATCTGTATTCTGAAATACCATACCCACCTTGGATCTTATGTGAGTCAACGTTTTTTTAGAAATAAATATCCCGCCTATATCGATTTCTCCCTCCATCGGTAGAATTGTACCATTTAAGTGTTTCAAAAGTGTTGTTTTTCCGGATCCATTTTCCCCTAAAACAGCTACAGAATCACCATGATTCACTCTAAAAGTGATATTTTTTAAAACCTTTGTACCATCTGGATAGTTATAGCTGAGATCTGTGACCTGTATATAGTGGTGACTCACTTATAATACCCTTATGAACGTAATATATGTCATAGAAATAGTGAGGAAAGCAAGGTCTTTTAAATTGAAATTAAGCTGTTTTTTAACTCTCAAATTTAGACCACCTTTAGCAAGTATCGCCTCATAAATCGATTCTGATCTGTATATGGCTCTTTGAAACATACTGGAAATGATATTTTTCATATATTTATAATTAAGCTTATTGTAGCTTTTTTTTCTGCTATTTATGGCTTCAGTTGTTTGAATTATGTCAGAAAGGAATAAAAAAAGAAATCGATACATTATCGTCATTGACAGTGCTATCTCATGGGGTAGTTTTAAGATTTTTAATGAATTTAGAATATCCGAAAATTTTGTTGATGAAATCATTGAGGATGTTATTATTACAATATTTAAAAATTTTATATATATATTCAAAGCGGATATAATTCCTGCATTTATTGCATATCCTGATAAATTGTAGATATTTTTATCAAATAGAGGGTTTAAGATGGCTATAAATAATATGAAAAAAGATGAGTAGAGAATTATTTTTGAAAGGTAACGAAAGGTAATGGGTGATATGAAAAAGATATATACGCAATAGGTAGTGAGAAATAACGATTTAACAATATCGTATTTGTTTATAGATACATTTATAGCTGAAAAAAAAATGAAAACTAAAATCTTGAAAAAGGGGGATACCTCGGTCAGCAATCCCCCTTTTGATGGCATTTCTTCAATATCTATAAGAAATTGTAACGTTTTTTGTGTGTTCATCTATTCGTTTTTCTATTTGTTAGTATCCCAAGTATCGCAGCAAAAATTATCGTAATAATTGAACCGATGATACCTGATATAGATGTACCTAATTTTGATTGGTTATTGTGAAAGTTATAATCTGGTAGAAAAGATATTTTTTCCTGAATCGTACCTAAAAAGTGGTGTACGGTGGCGATTAAGCTTGTGGGTTCTTTTTCTTCACCGATTATTTTAAATACGCTCCACTCAAGACCATCAGGTTGTTCTGATGCAAAAAGAGAAAATATTGATGCTATGATGATTGTTAGGATAAAAATTGATAAAAAAGGTTTTAATTTAGCACCACCATAATTTTCTGAAGAGTATATTTTATGGATAATATTGTATGATCCAACCGTAATTAAACCTTCTACTATCGATATTAATAAATGGATGAAAATCATAAGATAAAGCAATTTGGAAAATGGCAACTCAGCTATACCTGAAACAGCTGTTTGCAATGCCACGGATGTTGCACCTATGAGTAAAGATGAAGCAGCGCCGAGCTAGATGGTAAAATTTGTCAAGCTATTTTTAAATAATGAATTAATTAGAGGATAAACTATAAATGATGGTACAAATCCCATATTAAAAATATTACAACCCAATGCCAATATTCCACCATCTGCAAAAAATAAGGCCTGAACTATCAGTACAGAGGCCATCGAAAGAAAAGCAAGATATGGGCCAAGAATGATTGTCAGCAAAAATCCTCCAGCAAAATGGCCACTGGAGCCCGTACCCGGTATAGAAAAATTTACCATTTGAAGTGCAAATACAAATGCTGCCATTACACCCATAAGAGGGATAGTTTTCTCTTTTTCCTCTTTTCTCAGCTTTTTGACAGAATAGGCCATTGTACCTATAGAAATTGTCCAAAATGTGACACCTGTAGGTACAGATATTAAAGCATCACTCATATGCATAAAACACCTCATAAATGTAATCTAAATCAATACTATCAAAATAACTTCTATTGTCAAGAAAACAAATTCAAAGAAAGCGAATAAAAAATGTTGATTTGAATTAGAAAATGTATTAAGTAGTGATAGCTTTTATTACGTCGAAAATGGAGGGAGTATGAAAAAGCTTGTTTATTTTGTATCAATTCTAATGCTTGTTGTTTTTGTAACATCACTTTTTGCGGCCAATACGAGGGATGGAAGAAGAAAATTCAGGAAAAATTGCTATCAGATGTGTCACAAAAAAGATGGTATTACCCCTTCCAGCTATACGGCTGCTAAATGGGATTCTTATTTTACAAATAATATGGAAAAACTTAAAAAAGTTCATAAAAATAATGAGCTTGAAAAATCAAAACTGTCTGTGGAAGAACTTAATAATATCCATCAATACCTGATGGAGCACTCCCTCGATAGTAAAGCACCGGAAACATGTGAGGGTTAAAAAAATCAGTTTTTTTGATGCTCCATCAGATTGTAGATTGAAGGGGTATCTCATAAAAGATACCCCACTATTGGTTGATTTTGTGATTTAAAAATATTTTAAGGTTGAATGATGCATAGATTTTAGAAAGATTATTTATCCCTTTTACATTTTATCAAAAGATGACAAACTTATTGTTATGACTACTACAGAAGAAAGAACAAAACTGGAGAAGATGCTCTCCAATAAGATTTAAATACAATATTTATTGAAAGAAAAAGTTAGATAGTAATATAATCATTATTTGACAAAAAAATTTGTTGCTGTATAATAACGGTATGAAAAGGATCTTCTTGGTTTTTTGGATTTTATATTTTTTTTATGGTTGTTCTGTCTATATGGCTTCTAAAAGTGAAGGGATGAAGCCTCTGGAGTTTCAAAAGAATCTCGCCAAATGCAACAATCGCACATGTGTTTTGTTGATGGGGCCTAAAGTGATTAGCAGCACAAAACATTCTGATGGTACAATGACGGAGGAATACAGATTTGCCATTGATACCGGTGCCACCTCCAGGGCAGTTATGCATGGACTTCTTGATGTAGCCACCATTGGCATATGGGAGATTGCCGGAACACCTATAGAAAGCTCCAAACAGAAGAACGGCTATCTATTTATAAAAATTACCTATGATAAAGATGAAAATATAATTCGTACCGATATACGGTAAAATTTATCCTTAATTTTGGCATACTCATTGCTTATCTACAGACAGGAGGTAAGCAATGAGGTATATGTTACTTTTACTTACATTTTTTATGCTCAATTGTTCCATTACGGGTAAGCCGGTGGATAATGCAAAAACTATATCAAAAAATAGTATAAATGTATTAAATCCTTCCTATGGTTATATCCTTACCGCAGCTCTTGTGGAGATGAATTCAAATTTTTCATCGCTAATATTCGATAAAACTGATGCAAAATATAAAAATTATGTCTATGCTGACTACGGTAATCATCTAATATACGATAATTTTAAGTATTACGTTATGCCTGAAAAGATAACAAGATTGGGGGAGATATCTTACGATGAAAATATTAAGAAGATAATAGAGAGGGTCATTATAGTAAATAAATTTGGCGTAATTGTGGATAAACCTGAAAAAGCAGATTTTATAGTTCTTACAAAACTTAGCGAATCTTATGAAAAACGCTATGGTGAAAATAGCTCAGAAATTGAAATATCTATATTGGCAAAGGATAATAGACCAATTATGTGGACAAAGGTGACTGCTGTTTCCAGCTCAGATGAAAATTTCTTCTATTTCCCCTCTAAAACTGCAAAGCCGGTTAAGTATCTTACAGTCAAAGGTTTGGGATACCTTCTGGAAAACTCATTTTCAAAGATCTTTATGGAGGGATGATATGTTAAATGGATTGTATGTGGCAGCTTCTGGAATGATGATGCAGGAAAGAGTGGTGAGTAATATTGCCAATAACCTTGCCAATGTGAATACAAATGGATACAAAAAAGATGGGTTTACTTTTCAAAATTATATCGCAAAACCTAAGGAGTTTCCGGAGGATATTATAAGAAACTCCCTTTACAACCAGACGATAAATAGAACGGTGAAGCTCGACAGAAACTATCTTGATCTTTCAGAAGGGGCTATTCATCAGACTGGGAATAAATTTGATCTGGCAATAGGGGGTGAAAATGGTTTTTTCGTGGTTGATACACCATGGGGTATAAGATTTACAAGGGATGGTGCATTTAGTATAAATAGTAATAATGAGCTTGTTAATAGCAATGGTTATAGAGTACTATCCAGAAATAATCAGCCGATAGTGATAAACGGGGATGATGTTGTATTTTTACCAACTGGTGAGGTTATGGTAAATGGGGTACAGGTGGATCAGATAAACATAGCTACTTTTGAAGATAACACGAGGCTTCAGAAAGTGGGGAGAAACCTTTTTGCTGCAGTAGATATTCTACCTGTGGAGATGGAAAATCCGAATATCATGCAGGGTTATATAGAAGGTAGCAACGTTAATGCCGTGCAGGAGATGGTAAAGATGATAGAAGCCAATAGAGGTTTTGAAACCTATCAAAAGGTGATCCAAACAATAGACCAATTAAATGAAAAAGCTTCCAACGAACTTGGAAGAATAGCATAGGGGGTAGTTTATGTTTAGAGCGATGTGGACAGCTGCAAGCGGGATGACCGCACAACAGATGAATATCGATAATATTTCAAACAATCTTGCAAATGTTAATAACATAGGTTTTAAAAAGTCGAGGATCCATTTTGAGGATCTACTGTATCAGGAGATGAGACCTGCGGGTGGTCCCACCGCCGCCGGGATCAACCATCCAACAGGTATTCAGATAGGTCTTGGTACCAAGGTTGTGGCAACAGAAAAGATATTTGGACAGGGGAATTTTCAACAAACCGGTAATCAATTAGATATTGCGATCGAAGGGGATGGTTTTTTTCAGGTGACAATGCCGGATGGCACGATAGGTTATACGAGAAATGGATCATTTAAATTGGATTCAAATGGTAATATTGTGACGGCGGAAGGGTATCTTTTGGAGCCAGCAATAGCAGTGCCTGAGAATGCCACTTCTATTATCATAGGTCAGGATGGTACTGTATCTGTTACAATCCCTGGGGATACTAATCCAACGGAATTAGGTGCTATAGAGCTTGCAAGATTTATAAATCCATCTGGATTAAAAAATATTGGAAGAAATCTTTATCAGCCCACTGCGGCAAGTGGTGAGCCTGTCACAGGTGCCCCGGGTACCGATGCATTTGGAACTGTGGCGCAGGGGGTTTTAGAAATGAGTAATGTAAATGTGGCTGAAGAGATGGTGAATATGATAACAGGTCAAAGAGCGTATGAGCTTAATTCAAAGGCGATACAGACGAGTGATGAGATGCTGCAGGTGGTAAACAATCTGAAAAGGTAACTTAGTATGATAAAAATTATATCGATACTTTTTCTCCTCGTCTGTGGTGTTGCATATGGGCAGATATATTATGAGATTGATAAGGAGTGTTTTAATTTAAGAGATATAAACGTATCATATCCGGATAAGAATATACTTTGTAATTTAAACTTTGGGGATGAAAGAAAGATCTCAACTCAGGTTATAAAAAATTACATAAACAAAGAAGAGTGGGGGAAGTTTTCCACATCATCATTTATAGTCGTAAAAAGGAAAGGGGTTTTGGTGGGGGAAGATGATCTAAAAGATCTCTTTCTATCTTACCTGGGAAAAAAATTCCCTAATTTAACTTTTGAGATCGTAAAGATAAGTACCGGAACCAGTATAACAGCATCCGCCCTTGGGGATATTCGTATTAGTTTTCCGGATAAACCTTTTGGTACGGTATATGTGGATCTATCTAACGGTATTAAAAGCTATAAAGTATATGCCTATATAAAAGTTTTCTCTAAGGGATATATTTCTGAATCTAAGATAGACAAAGGGGAGAAGGTTAACGGAAAGGTCAAAGAAGCTCAGGTGGAAATAACGAATTTGAAGGATGAACTATTTTTAAATGATTTTGATGCCATAGCAACTCAGCCCATCCCTAAAAATAGGGTGATAACATTAAAAATGTTAAGACATATGCCGGAAAAATTGAAAGGGGAAAAGGTAAAAGTGATTTACAATAATGGAACGATTGTTCTCGAATTTGAAGCTGTTTTGATGGATGATGCATATAAAGGTGGGAGGGTTTCTGTAAAAAATCTATCTTCTGATAAGGTATTGACAGGGATATATAGGGAGGGTATAGTTTATCTGGAATAATTCTATGGTATTTCAGGTGGTGCTGTGAGGAACTATGTAAATGTAAGAACGGAGCATTTGAACCATCATGGTTATCTATTCGGTGGTATCCTTTTGAAATGGGTGGATGAGTTTGCATGGATGACTGCATCCCTTGATTTTCCCCATTGCACGATGGTTACGGTGGCGATGGATGATATTGAATTTAAACGTAGGGTCAAAAATGGTGCTATACTTCGATTTGATATAAAACCATTTAAGATAGGGAATAGCTCAGCAACGTATAAAGTGGAAGTGTTTGCTGATGAACCGGGGGCTGATTGTGAGATTGAGGTTTTTGCCACAAAAATAACGTTTGTGAGAATCGATGAAGATGGCAAAGCTATACCACTTCCTAAAAAGCCTAAGTTGAGAAGCGAAATAGAGTAAATTTTTCTTGAAATATCGTCTTTTATTATCTACTAATATATTATTGCTTGTAAATTTCTGATAATTGATGACGACTATGAAATACTTGATATGCTGAAGATTCTGCTGGAAGTGGAAGGTTATGAGGTGGATACCGCTTCCAATGGATTTACCGGGCTTGAAAAATTAAATAAAAATTCTTATGATCTAATATTACTGGATCTAAACCTTCCGGATATAGACGGTGAACAGGTGTGTAAGGTCATCAGAAAAAATAGTGAACTTCCTATACTGATACTTTCCGCTAAAGAGAGCGTTACCAATAAAGTTTTGTGTCTTGAGTATGGTGCGGATGACTATATCACCAAACCTTTCCAGAATATAGAGCTTATTGCCAGGATTAAAGCTATATTGAGGCGTTGTGCATGCGATCATGGTACTGATGAAGAGAATACCAACATCCTGTGTTATAAAAATTTTATCATAGATATAGAAAATATGATCGTCAAAAGGGATGATGAGGTAATTAATTTTACACCAAAAGAGTTTGAAATATTCCTTTATCTGGTGAAAAATAAAGGGAAAATTGTATCAAGAGACAAAATGATCAAAGAGTTATGGGGGAAAGATAATCTATATAAATGGTCAAGAAGTATAGATGTTCATATTCAACATATAAGGCAGAAGATCGAGAAAAGCAGTAAGGGGCATCTATACCTTAAAACTGTTTCTGGAGTGGGATACAAGCTGGAAGAATGACGCTGATAAAGAAGTTTGTGATATACCTTTCGATTGTAACAATTCTTATCATCTCACCACTGATAATGATAATATGGCATTACCAGAAGGAACTACTGTTAAATCAGGCGAAGATTCAGGCGGAAACACTTTTTAAAATGATCGTAATAACAAGACAATGGGTGGCTGAAAATAGGGGAAGGGTTGAGCCTGTACCTGCCGTTGCCACCAAAGAGATTTCAGAATATGCCAAGAAGATGGCTAATTTTAAATTCCACATTACGAGTGATATTCTGGTAAACCCTGAAAATGCTCCGGATGAATTTGAAAAGAAAGCTTTAAAATATTTTAAGGAAGGGGAAAAAGAATTCTCTGAGATTATCGAATATCCAAATGCTGGTACGGTCTTCAGGTATATGGCTCCGCTTCATATTAATGAGTCTTGTATGAGCTGCCATTACTATCAGGGGTATAAGATAGGGGATATTAGGGGTGGTATTTCTGTATTTATACCTATAAATTCGTTGAAAGATACAATTTTGCTTAATAACAAAATGTTTTATATGTTTGGATTTATAACGTTTACCAGTATCATATTAACTGTGACCATACTAGTGAATAACCTTGTTTTGAGACATATAAAGACCCTTGCGGATGCCTCAAACGAAGTGATTAAAAACAATTACAATGTGAAGACAGAAATAAAAACTGGTGATGAGATAGAATCTCTATCTATGGCATTTGATAAGATGGTGAATACAATTGCAAGAAATGAGGATCTGTTGAAGGCGAAATTAAAAGAGGCCATCAGCAACTATGTGGCCACTTATGAAGAGTTAAAAAATAAAAACGAAAAGCTTCTCTCACTGAATAAAATGAAAACAGATATTATAGATACAATGGCCCACGACTTTAGAACGCCGATGACGAAGATCCTATCCTATTCAGAAATGCTAAAGGATCCAAAATTTATGTCTGACCCTTTGGTGATTGAAAGAGCTATATCTGTAATCTATAATAATATCAATATAATGAAAAATTCTCTGGATCAGATTCTTATTTTATCAAAGCTTGAGTATTCGGATATAGCTCTGGAATTTGAAGAGATATCTTTAAGAGATTTTGTAATATATATAGTAAGTTTATTTGATAAAGAGATTGATGATAAAAGGCTTAATTTGACGATCGATATCGATGATAATTTGACAGTAAAAGCTGACAGGAATATACTTAATAGTCTTATAAAAAATTTAATTTCTAATGCAATAAAATATAGTAAAATAGATGGTGAAATTATCATCTCTGCCAGAAGTAACACTGAAGAGGTAATATTCGAAGTATACGACTCAGGTATTGGAATAAAATCTGATGAGCTGGATAAAATATTCAATAGATTTTTTAGGGGTAGTAACGTTAAAAACAGTTTTCAAGGGACAGGGCTGGGGATGTCGATAATCTATCAAGCCACCAGAAGACTTGGGTGGGATATTCGGGTGGAAAGTGAAGAAGGGGTATATACGAAAGTCACACTCTTTATCCCAATCGATTAGTATAGTGGGAAATATTTAATTATGCAGTTTTTCTATCATATCTTTATCTACTGTAATACGGGGTTGCAATGCTAATGTTTTAAGAAGTATCGAAACTCTGCCTTTAGAATCAAGTTCCTCCTGAAAAATACCTACGAAATCTTTAAAAGGTCCATCTTTGATCAGTATGGTGTCCCCTTTCTTAAACTCTTCACTTTTGGTATCTATAAAACCATCCACCATCCTCGATTTTATTGTATCTATTATTTCGATGGGAACTATAGTAGGATTACTGCCCCCCACCAATCTCCTTATCCCCTGGGTGTAACTTATTATTCTTAGATGTACGTTTAAATCAGCCTTTACAAATAGATAACATGGAAATAAAGGATCAATGACTTCCTTCTTTTTGTTTCTGACTGTTTTAGTTTTTTTTATTTTCGGATTCAGCACTTCAAGTCCAGCTTCCGTCAACAATTGTTCTAAGTAGTCTTCTTTCTTGACTTTTGTATAAATAAGATACCAATTCAAAAAACTCTCCAGGTAATTGCTTAATAATTAAATATCTGTGCGTCAGCTGGGTGTTTTACTTTAAAAACGTCTAAATTTATATCTTTATTTATCTCAACATTATTAAATTCTATTTCAGAAATGTTTCCATTTATATCTTCGCTGTGGATACCTTTTATGTTATTCTTGCTATCCACAATCAATATTATATATTTCAATCCTATATCCTGCTTCGGTTTTAGCTGTATCTGGCTTTTCCCATTTACGACGATATCAAAATTATTTTCGATCTCTTTAAAATTAAATAAAACAGTAAGTATGATATTTGCCTCACGGGAAGAGTTTTTATTTTGTACAATTACCTGGTTTGTGGAGCTATCATAGTATTCCATCCCTTTTTTATCAAAGAGGTAATATTGTTTATAGGGATAATTGTAATCCCAGAGAGCCTTTTCACCGGCTATCAGGTATAATTTTCCTTTGTATGTTTCCTCATTGAAGTTTTTGATTTTGGTGGTTTGGATAAAATCTGCTGTGATTCTGCGAATATTTTTAAGACGTTCCACAACGGGCTTATTGACGGTTGTTGACTTGTTTATGTTTTTTTTTGCTCCAAAGGATATATTAAAAATAAATAAGAGTATCATAATAATTAAAAGAAACTTTTTCAATTCTTACCTCCAAAATAGGTTGATTTTTTTATAAAACAATATAGTATAAAAGTAAAGGTTAAAATTATGAATCTGCTGTTTGTGGAAGACGAAGAGATATTCTATCCTTTGATGGAGATGCTATCCAAAAAGTTTTCTTTTGGATTGTTTATAGCCGGCAGTGTGGCGATGGCTAAAAAAACGATTGAAATGGAACAATTGGATCTGGCAATAATAGATTACGAACTGCCAGATGGGAAAGGGGATGAGGTAAATATCTACATAAAAGAAAAATTTCCATACATAAAAACAGCAATCTCCTCCGGTCACGGAGAGGCATTGAGACACTCGGTGGGGTATGATTATTCCGTGGATAAGTCTGATTTTATAAATTTTATTAAGGAGATACTCAAAACAGCAAATGAGTGAGGCAAAAAAAGTAAACTGTTTTGATTGTCAATATCTTGTAATAACCTGGGATAAAAATTTTCCGTATGCCTGTAAAAGATTGGGTTTCAAAAGTAAACTTCTACCTTCTTTAGAGGTCAAAAAAGATTCAAAGATAGAATGTCTATTCTTTGAGAAAAAGGTGAAGAATGGTTGATAACGTTCTGGATTATTTTTATCAGATATCACGTATTCCCAGATGCTCCAAAAATGAAGATAAAATAATTAAATTTATTCAGGATTGGGCTATATCGTCGGCATATAGATATAAAACAGATGATCTGGGTAATACCCTTGTGGTTTCAGGTGATAAAGTTAGAATAATTCTTCAATCCCACGTTGATATGGTTTGCGAGAAAAGGGATGATTGTTTACACGATTTCAAAATAGACCCTATTCCTATAAAAAGTGATGGATTGTTTATCTATTCAGATGGGACAAGCCTGGGGGCTGATAATGGCATCGGTATGGCTCTTTCTATGTATATGATGGATTATTTTAGATCACAAAGGGATGATATAGCATTACTTTTTACCGTTGATGAGGAAACAGGTTTAAATGGAGCAAAGGGTGTTGACCCTTCTTTTCTGGATGCGGAGTATCTTATAAATTTAGACTCTGAAGCTGATGATACCGTCATTGTGGGTTGTGCTGGTGGTACGGATATGATCATTACAAGGGATCTGTGTAAAAAAACTGATTCATTTGTGGGAAGAGCCATAAAAATATCTGTGTCAGGTTTTTCTGGAGGTCATTCAGGTGTAGATATAGATAAAGGTTTTGGAAATGCTATAAAGGTATTGCTTGAACTGTTGTGTGAACTCAAAATATTTGATATTTCTAATATACGAGGGGGTACAGCCCATAATGCAATACCTCGTTTTGCTGAGGCTGTAGTTTGTACAGATTTAGATATTGATACAATTAGAGGGCATTTTTATGATTTAACTTCAAAATATAACAAAGATAACCCATTTGTTGAAATAACCATTTATGAAGATAAGATCCATTCTATCTACGATATGAGGGAAATTATCCCGTCTATTAAGCGACTAAATCATGGTGTGGTCACAAAACTGGATGACCAATTCTGGAATGGAGTGGAATCTTCATCAAACCTGGCTAAAATAGAGGTGATTGAAGGTGCGGATAAGATAAAAGTGGTGGAAAGTCTCAGAAGCTCCTCAGAGATAGCTATGAATTATTTAAAAAAGCTGTTGGAAAAGGAGCTTAATGGTTTTAATTTTTATTACTGCTGTGATTATCCTGGTTGGAAACCGGATAGAGACTCTTTATTATTGAAAGAAACTGTTGACATTTACGAAAAGCTTTTTAGTATCCCCCCGAAGGTGGAGGTGATCCATGCAGGGCTCGAATGTGGTATTTTAAAGGGGAAGAATGAGAAGTTAGATATTATCTCTATTGGTCCAAATATATATTCCCCCCATAGCCCCGATGAGAGGCTTCAAATTAAATCTGTAGATAAAATTGTAAAATTTTTAAATAGATTGTTGACAGATTTATAGAATAACTGATGGTTATTGTATGCACAATGAATTGATTTTAATGATACTAATATTTTTAGGTTCATCAGTGGTTATTACCTACTTGCTTACAAAGCTTAAGATTCATCCAATTATCGGTTTTATCGTCACCGGAGCATTTATTGGACCTAATGGTTTTAAGATTGTAAGTGATTCCTCCACTGTGGAAACGATCTCAGAAATAGGTGTAATTTTACTTCTTTTCACTCTTGGTCTTGAATTTTCCATAGAAAAATTGATGAGGCTGAAAAAATATGTGTTTGTGGGGGGTCTTTATCAGGTAACCGGGACGTTTGTTCTTTTTTGCCTGTTGGGTTATTTTTTCTTTAATTCATTAAAAATATCTGTGATCCTTGGTATTTTGACAGCTTTAAGTAGTACTGCAATTGTACTTAAACTTATTTCAGAAAAAGGGTTAATCGATTCACCTATTGGGAAGATGGGTATAGGGATTCTACTTTTTCAGGATATCATGGTGGTGCCGATAATGATCATTGTGCCTCTATTCGCGTCGGAAGAGATAGTTTTTGTGGATATACTATTGAAGGTGTTGAAGTCTTTTTTAATAGGGGGCGTCGTTTTTTTTGTTTCAAAATATGTGACTAATTTTATTCTATCAAAAGTTGTAAAACTGAGGGTGAGGGAAATATTTATTCTGACTATTATTGTGATAAGCCTTGGAATGGCGTATACCACTGGTAGTCTTGGTATTTCTATGTCTATGGGGGCATTTCTTGCGGGTGTTGTTCTGGCGGATTCTATATATACTCATCAGATAATAGCAGATATTCAGCCTTTTAAGGATAGTTTTCTGGCGGTGTTTTTTATATCTATAGGGCTTCTGACGGATCCATTTTTCATTATTAAAAACTTTCCAGGTATACTGATTTTTGTTATTTCTTTAATTATTATCAAGGGGTTGATAATATTTTTCGTTTCAAACGGGATATTAAAGTCACCTAAGGTATCTTTTAGGCTTGCTATTTCATTATTTCAAATTGGAGAATTCTCTTTTGTGGTGGCGGCTTTATCCTACAGTTTGAAAATAATAGATGAACATTTTTATCAGCTTTTCCTTGCTGGTTCGGTTTTTTCTATGATTTTAACCCCTTTTGGATTCAAATATGGGTATAAAATTTACGATAAAATCTTTGGGAAATCCAGAGATATCAATATTAAAGAGTATGATACAGATGAGTTAAAAGATCATGTAATAATAATCGGTTATGGTTTAAATGGAAGAAATTTAAGCCACGTTTTGAAAGAGACAGATATAAGATATATTATTTGTGAGATGAATATAAATACAGTAAGGGAGATGTCCAAAAAAGGGGAGCCTATCATATTTGGTGATGCCACTAAAGAGGAGATCTTACATGTATTAGGTGTCGAATTAGCAAGAGTGGTGGTTATTGCCATATCTGATCCTGAAGCCACAAAGAGGATAGTAAAACTTACAAAAAATATAAGGGAAGATATCTGTGTGTTGGTTAGAACAAGGTATGTGGCTGAAGTGGAAATGTTTAGAAGATTGGGGGCTGATGAGATAATTCCTGAGGAGTTTGAAACATCCATAGAAATTTTTTCTCGTGTATTGATGAAGTATAATGTACCAGTGAATATTATTCATCTAATGGTAAATAAAATTAGAGAAAATAACTACGAATCTCTTCGGACTGTTGATATCCAGCCAAAAAAGATTTATTCAAAGGAATCGGATGATATCTTAATAAATGTTATTACTTATAAAATACTTCCTGAAAGTGAACTTGTGTCAAAGTCCCTCAAAGATATCGATTTACGGAAAAACACTGGAGCAAGCGTCATTGCTATCAAGCGGGGTGAGACTGTTATTCAGAGCCCCACAGCCGAAGAGAAACTTCAATCGGGGGATGTTATATGTATAACAGGCACAAAGGAAGTGGTGGATAAAGCGGTGGAGTATTTAAATGAGATAAACATAGAATATATCAATGGATCAGCAACATAATTTTGTAAATAAAAAACTCTTGAAAAAAATAGATGTTTGATTTATTATTCGATGTTAAATAAAAATGAACTCTGGAGGTTATATGAAAAGAATTCTGTTTGGTATGCTTATTGCTCTAATGTTTGTTGCACCATCTTTTGGAAAGGTTGTACAAATTGGTATTACACAGATTGTGGAACATCCTGCGCTTGATGCATGTAGAAAAGGGATTATCGATAAGCTGAAAGAGCTTGGTTATGAAGAAGGGAAAAATGTAAAATATGATATCCAGATTGCTCAGGGTAATATAGCCACAGCCAATCAGATTGCTAAAAAATTTGTTGGTGATAAAAAGGATTTAATAGTTGCGATTTCTACACCTTCAGCACAGGCGGTGGCAAATCTAACAAAAAATATTCCCATCGTGATTTCCGCCATTACAGATCCTGTTGGGGCCAAACTTGTAAAATCTCTTGAAAAACCTAGTGGAAATATAACCGGAACCACCGATATGAGCCCTGTAAAAGAACAGATTGCTCTTTTTGATAAGCTTAATATCTCTGTAAAAAGGATGGGGGTAATCTATAACTCTGGAGAAGCAAATAGCAGAACACTTGTAGATATATTAAAAGCTGTGGCAAAGCAGAGGGGGATTATGGTGGTGGAAGCTACCGTAACAAATAGCAGTGGTGTTCTAATGGCTGCAAAATCCCTGGTGGGTAAAGTTGATGGAATATATATACCCACAGACAATACAGTAGTATCCGCTCTTGAATCTGTATTACAGGTATCTTTCGATAACAAGATTCCTGTAATAACAGGTGATACAGATTCAGTAGTGAGGGGTGCTCTGGCTTCCCTTGGTATGGATTACTACAAACTTGGTCTACAAACAGGGGTAATTGTTTCAAGAATATTAAAAGGTGAAAAGCCAGCAAACATACCTGTAGAAACATTGAAAGATTTAGATCTTTTTATAAATGAGTCAACTGCTCAAAAATTGGGAATTAAAATCGATCCAGAGCTATTGAAATCTGCCAAAAAAGTTATTAAATAGTTTCTTCAGGTTGCAGTGGTCTATCCTTTGCTGCAACCTGATTGAATTAATATTTCGGGAGTTTGGATGAGTTTTTATGCTTTTTTAGGTGCCATAGAGCAGGGGCTTGTTTACGGAATTATGGCACTTGGGGTTTATATAACTTTTAGAATTCTAGATTTTCCTGATCTTTCCGTTGATGGTACTTTTCCTCTTGGTGCATCAGTAGCAGCGGTACTTATTGTACACGATATTAATCCTTATCTTTCCACAATAATTGCCTTTTTTGCTGGAGTGGTGGCCGGGGTGATCACCGGAATTCTTAACACTAAACTTAAGATCCTAAATCTTTTATCTGGTATTTTGGTAATGATAGCACTTTATTCTGTAAATATTAGAATTATGGGGCAGCCTAATACCTCATTATTGGGCTATGATACTATATTTACTCCGATAGAAGCATTTTTTGGTGCTGAAAGATATATGATTTCACCGGTGGTTTTTTTAGTTGTAGTAATCTTTCTGGTGATAGCCATGACCTGGTTTTTCCACACCGATATCGGTTTGGGTATGCGGGGGACAGGTGATAATCCAAAGATGGTGAGGGCACAGGGTATCAATCATAATTTTATGGTACTTTTGGGGCTTGCTTTTTCCAATGGTCTTGTGGCTTTATCTGGAGCATTGGTTGCCCAGAGCCAGGGTTCAGCAGATGTTAATATGGGGATAGGTACAATTGTGGCTGGTCTTGCCTCCGTTATACTTGGGGAGGCATTCTTAGATGCAAGAACTGTTTTCCGGGGTGTTTTGGCTGTGGTATTGGGTTCGGTTGTTTATAGGTTTGCAATTGCTGTTGCCCTTTCTTTTAGAGTGGGTAGTTTTCAGCTTAATCCCTCGGATTTAAACCTTATTACAGCAATTATCGTTACATCAGCACTGGTGTCACCTGGAATAAAAAAAGTTTTTAAGAGTAGATTATGATCGAGTTGAAAAATGTAACCAAGATATTCAATCGTGGAACCATTAACGAAAATGTCGCTATCAAAGGCTTATCTCTTAAGATAGATCAATATGACTTTATAACAGTAATAGGAAGTAACGGGGCAGGTAAGTCAACTTTACTAAACCTTATATCCGGAAACCTTACACCAGAGTATGGAGAGATATTTATAAATGATAAGAATGTCACAAATCTACCAGTCTACGTCAGGGCAAGTTTTATAGGGCAGGTATTTCAGGATCCATTAAGTGGTACCGCAGCATCCCTTACCATTGAAGAAAACCTTGCAATAGCATTGAAAAGAGGTAAGAAAAGGGGATTAGGGCTTGGTGTAAAACGAACTGATAGGGAGTTTTTTAAAGAGCAACTTTCGAAATTGGGTTTGGGTCTCGAGAACAGACTTAAGGATCGGGTGGGGCTTCTTTCCGGTGGGCAGAGACAGGCGGTGACACTTCTTATGGCTACATTGGTAAAACCTGAAATATTACTACTGGATGAACATACGGCAGCCCTCGATCCAAAAACAGCGGCTAAAATAATAGAGCTTACAGAGTATTTTGTGGATGAATACAAGCTTACCGTTCTTATGGTTACACACAATATGAGGCAGGCTTTGAGTCTGGGAAACCGAACTATTATGATGCACGAGGGGGAGATAATCCTTGATGTAAGGTCTCCAGAAAGGGATACTTTACAGGTTAAGGATCTGCTTGAGATGTTTGCACGGGTGAGAGGGGAAGAACTTGTGGATGATAAGCTCCTTTTAGCTTAAATCTATTATGAAATTTAAAAAGTTGATTATCCAGGGGTTTAAGTCTTTTGTAGATAAAACAGTCATAGATTTTCCTGATGGTATTACATGTATCGTCGGTCCAAATGGCAGTGGCAAAAGCAATATACTGGATGCCATTAGATGGATACTGGGTGAACAGAATCCAAAAGAGCTGCGGGGATCAGATATGGATGACATCATATTTGCAGGCTCAGAGAAAAGAAGTCAATCCAATGTGGCATCTGTCACACTTGTTATTTCCGATATAAGTGAAGAATTGGCCGGGAAATGGGGGTCTTTCAGCGAAATTGAAATTACCAGAAAGTATTACAGAGATGGTGAAAGGGAGTATTTCATCAATAACAAAAGGTGTAAACTCAAGGATATCAGGGAGATTTTTTTTGATACAGGTCTTGGGGCAAGAAGTATATCTATTATCGAACAGGGGAAAGTGGAGAAAATCATATCTGCATCCCCAGAAGAGATAAGGGTCTTTTTTGACGAAGCAGCAGGTATAACAAGGTTTAAAGAAAAAAAGAAGGATGCTGAAAAACGGTTGGAACAGGCGAAAGAGAATCTAAACAGGGTTAAAGATATCATATCTGAGGTAAAAGAAAAGTATGATGCGTTGTACCTCCAGGTGGAGAAATTAAAAAATTACAGAGAATTAAAGATCCGAAGAGATCTGCTGGATAAGACGATATATGCTTACAATTATCATTCATCTATTATTCAATATCAAGAACTTTTAAAGAAGAATGATGAGATACAGATCAAACTATCTTCATCGATTTATGAATATGAAAATTTGAAAAAGCAGGAACAGAATCTAAAAGATGAGATTTCAAAACTTGAAACTGAATTGAGGGATAAAAACAATGGAGTTCTTTCTATTACAGAGGAGATTGGGGGGATTACTTCGGAGGTTTCTGTTTTGCAGAATAATATAACCACCGCAGAAAATGCAAAGCAACATATGAATGAAGAGATCAATTCCATAACAAATAGATTAAGAGATCTTTCTTTGATGAGGGAATCCATAGTAAAATTTCAGGATGAGATAAAATCGGTAGTAGAAACAAAGAGAGCAGAGATAGCAGAGCTTGAAAATACGATAGAGGAGCTTGTAAATCAGAGGAACGAATATAAAGAGGAGATAGATGTCAATCGTAGTAGATTTCTGGATATTACGGAAAAGATATCTAAAATTCGTAGCAATATAATAAAGCATGAGTCTGAGATAAATAGGCTTAATAAAGATATTTCAAGACTGGAGAATGAAAAGAGCAATATTTTAGGGGAGATTAGCAAAATAGAGTCTCTCATTACTGATTTGAAAATAAAAAGAGATATCTTTTTTAATGAGCAAATGATTATTCAGGATAGTTACACAAGGGAGAAAGAGATTATCAATAAGATAGATGAGGATCTGAAGAGTTTAACGGATAAGCTTTCTGCTCTAAAAGTCACAAAATCTACCAGGGAGCAGCAGTTGAAATTAATTGAGGCAGAGGTGAAGAAGCAGTCTTATGGTGACGAATTGTCCAGATATTTTGATGAAAATGAACTTTCACTTCTACTGGATTATGAAATAGATGACAATATAAAAAAATTTTTTGGTGATGTGGTGGTTTTTAAAACTTCAAACAGAAAGGATGTCCTGGATAAACTGAAAGGTATAAAAACAGATTTGAAGTTTGTTTTCGAAGAGGAGCTGGATTATTTAAATGGTAGAGTATCTACCTTTGAGTTTGAACGAATAGACGAGAATATACTTAGGATTAATGGAATCTATTATAAATCAGGTTCACTGGACAAGGCGGAGTATATAATCGGTATGAAAAAAGAGATTGTGGGTATTAAGGATGATATTAAAGAGATTTCTAATAACATTGCAAAATTTGATAGCGAATTGAATGAAATAAAGAAAATTAAAAATGAAAAGATTGAGTATATTAAAAATATTGAAAATCAGCTGAAAGAACTGGATAAATCGATGTCTAATATCGATATTCATATAAAAAACAACAATGGTATAAGAGATAATCTAATCAAAAGAGAGATTACCATCAAAAAAGAGATAAATTTCTGCACAGAAGAGCTTAAAAAGATCGAAGAGGGTAGATTCAGGGATGCTCAGCAACTGGAAGAACTTTCTAAATTACAGAAAGAGTTAGAAGAGGAGTATGATGGTATAAAAAGTAGAATTGATTACTATGATGATAAAATAGAGGAATTAAAAGAACAACTTTCCGACCTGAAAGTGGAATACTCGACTCAACTTGAAAAGCTCAATTCATCAAGGAAGGAACAGGTACATATAGACAAAGAGATCACTTCCGCAACGACTAAGATGCATCATCTAAAAGATAGGTTGACCAAATTGATGACTGTTGACATAAATAATTGGATGAATCTGCTGAAGATAAATCGGGAAAAGTTAAATGAGTTGGAGAAAAATAGATTGATGATGATAGATGAAAAGAGATTGTTGGAACAGAATATTTTGGATAAAAATGAACAGTTAAAATCAATAAGTTCAGAGCTCGAAGATAAAATGAAGCATGTCAAAAAAATCGAGCAGGAGTTCCAGAACATCAAGATAAGAATTGCGCAGATAAAAACAGGTATTGAAAACCTTGAAAATAGATATTTAGAAAAATTTAACCTTCCCATAAGGGATGAATACACAGAATTTTTTAAGGAGACAATAAATCTCAATGAACTGAAAAATGAGCTATTAGCCATTGAAAATCGTATAGAAGAGCTTGGTCCATTAAATATGGCAGCTGACCAGGAGTATCTGGAAATCGAAGAGAGATTTAGGTTTTTATCGGGGCAGAAGGAGGATATAGAAAATGCTATAGAAGGGATCAATGGGATTATAGACGAGATTGATGCAAAAACTATTGAATCATTTAGAGAAACTTTTCTGGATGTGAGAAAGTATTTTAAAGAGATATTTAAAATACTTTTTGGTGATGGCAAGGCTGAGATATCACTTGCTAATGAGTCTGACATACTGAATACCGGGGTGGAGATTTTTGTTCAACCACCAGGGAAAAGACTTCAAAATATGACGTTACTTTCTGGTGGTGAGAAGGCCATGACGGCTTGCGTTTTATTATTTGCAATGTTCCTTTATAAACCATCTCCCTTCTGTTTTCTTGATGAAATTGATGCACCTCTTGATGATGCAAATATAGGAAGATTTACTAAAATTGTGCAGGAACTGTCCAGTAAAGCACAATTTGTAATTATCACTCATAATCAGAAAACAATGGAGGTGGCAGATTATCTCTATGGTGTAACAATGCAGGAGCCAGGGGTTTCTAAAATAGTCTCAGTTAAGATGGGTAAATAAAGTTTGTTTTTATATTGAATCGATTATTGCATTGAGGGTGGCACTTGGCCTCATTGCTATGGAAGCTTTTTCATCATCTGGTCTATAATATCCTCCGATATCCTGAGGTTTACCCTGGGCGCCAATAAGTTCATCATTTATCTTCTGCTCATTTTCGCTTAACTGTTTATAGATCTTTTCAAATTTTGCTTTAAGTTCAGCATCTTTTGTTTGATTGGCAAGAGCTTCTGCCCAATATAGCGCAAGGTAGAAATGGCTTCCTCTGTTGTCTATTTCCCCTACTTTTCTTGCTGGAGACTTTTTATTGTCGAGGAATTTTTCTACTGCTTTATCAAGTGTTTCAGAAAGAACTCTTGCTTTATTGTCGTTGTATAGATTAGCCATGTGTTCAAGGGATGCACAAAGGGCTGTGAATTCACCAAGAGAGTCCCATCTGAGGTAACCTTCTGCTAAAAACTGCTGTACGTGCTTTGGAGCAGAGCCACCGGCACCAGTTTCGAATAAGCCACCACCATTTATCAATGGCACTATTGAAAGCATTTTGGCACTTGTACCAAGCTCAATAATCGGGAAGAGGTCTGTCAGGTAATCTCTTAAAACATTTCCGGTGACAGAGATTGTATCAAGTCCAGCCCTGAATCTTTTAAGGGTAAATCTCATTGCCTCCTGTGGAGCTAATATGTGAAACTCAAGACCTGTGGTGTTATGTTCTTTTAAATATTTTTCCACCTTAGCAATGATTTGTGCATCATGCGCTCTATTTTTGTCAAGCCAGAAAACTGCAGGTGTATTGGTTAAACGTGCTCTTGTCACTGCAAGTTTGACCCAATCTTTGATGGCAATATCTTTGGTTTGACAGCTTCTAAATATATCACCTTTTTGAACTTTTTGTTCCATTATCACCTGGTTTGTGTTGTTGTCAACTATTCTAATCACACCATCATCTTCAGCTATGAAGGTTTTATCGTGTGAACCATACTCTTCAGCCTGCATAGCCA
>PNIN01000043.1 GCA_002878065.1 Calditerrivibrio nitroreducens | reverse complement strand
GGTCACCGTTAGCGACCATCATACCCTATGGTGTCCGGACTTTCCTCTGTGCAAAAACACAGCAACTGCATATCCACCTGCTATTTATTAAATATAGTTTTTTTGCATATTTTTGCAATAGGACACCCTTCACAGATCGGTTTTGATCTACAGTAATTTTTAGAGTTTTCCACTATCAGTGCGTGGTAATGGCGATAAATATTTAGATCATGAGGTAAAAGCTTCATGATATTTTTCTGGAAAATATCATACTTCTCAGGCCATCCCACCCCCACCCTATTAAACATCCGCATCGTATACTTATCTATGACAAAGATAGGATGTTCGCAGGCATAAAGCAAAATCGAATCAGCCGTTTCTTTACCAATACCTTTCAATGATAGCAAGATATTTCGAGCATCTGAAGTTTTAAATCTATCGAGATATTTTATATCTCCAGAGTACTCCACAGAAACAAATTTTGAAAATATCTTAAGTCTCTCAGCTTTTTGGTTATAAAATCCGGATGGTTTTATCAGTAGCTTTAATTCATCTATGTCTAATCTCAAAAGCTCTTCCGGATTAAGATCAATCTTTTTTTTCAGATTTTGAATTGACAGCTCAACATTGTTCCATGAAGTATTCTGGGTAAGTATCGCCCCCACCGCCACTTCAAAAGGGGTCTCCGCCGGCCACCACCCCAGATCACCATATCTATTGTACAACAAATTATATATATACATAAAAAAATCTTGACTAATTGGCATTTTAGATTTAAAAAACCTCCATGTTTGATATAAATAGCCTGGATATCGAGATAAAACAGCTCAAAGCGGACACCCTTTCAGAATACGGTAAAAAAGTAGAAATTGCAATAGAGATGCTGAAAAAAAATAAAAGGATTCTCATCAGGGAAAGAAAAATATCTGATAAACTGAATAAAAAAATCTCAAAATCCCCTTTTTTTAAGAGAAATCGACTAAAAGAATTGAAACAGAGAGTTGATAAAAAGATAAAAAAACTTGAATTAGATATTGAAAGACTGAAAGAATTAAAAGCTAAATATATAAATGACTACAAAACACATAGGGAATATCTGGGGCTGTATGACCATGATTTTATTGACAAATTTTATCATAAATAATACAATATATCTATTAAAATAAAAAGGAGTTATCTTATGAACAAAGGGAGTCTGAAGAAAAAAATCACATTCTCAATTCTCTCTTTAATAATTATTGTAATTTTAGTACAGGGTTTCACTGTTTATGAATTGCTTAGAGTCAAAAATGACATCGCCCATCTTATTGAGGATCATTATTTCAAAGTAAACAAAGCAGATGATATCCTTAATAGAGTAAATGCTATTGGGATAGAACTGAGGGAGGCGGTTTTGAGTTATCATATGGGCGATTCAAAAGATCATATAAAATTGATTGTAAAGCTAAGAGATGAGGTTTTGGAAATCTTAAAAATTATCGAGCCAAAATTGGATGATCCTAAGGAAAAAGAGCTCTTTCAAAATATTTCCAAACGAAGAGAGCTATATAGTAAAACCCAGAAAAGAATCATACAGCTCATCAATGAGGGGAATATAGAGGTGGCAAATGCGGAAATAGCAAATATTGTCCCTCCCTTATATAATGAATATAAAAAAGCTATAGAAGATTTTTCAACATATCAAAATAATATAATGGTAGAGAAAAGTAAAGATGCATCTAAGGATATAAAACTCTTATCCAATATAATATGGTCAACATCTATTGTTTATATCATACTATTTATTATCATAGGTTTTTCCACCGTCAAAACTGTATTTAAACCTCTTGGTGGTGATCCGGAGCTTATGAAGGAGATGCTGAAAAAAATATCCGAAGGTGACTTCACTTTAAAGATAGACAACCCAGCACCAGAAAGTCTCCTAGACTATACAGACAGAATGATAAAAGAATTATCCATTTTAATAGGAAACGTAAGATCATCCGCAGATACCATATCAGCAGCATCAGAACAGCTTCACAGCACATCAGTAGAAAATAAAAATTCCATATCAGAGCAAAACGACAGGGCAAACCAGATCGCCACTGCTGCAGAAGAGATGACCCAGACAGTATCCGGTATAGCAATGAACGCCACAGAGATGTCCACTGCCGCAGATCACACTGCTGAGCTGGCGATCAAGGGTAAAAATGTGGTAAACAAAACCACAAACGAGGTGCAGGCAATTGCAGACACTGTTCTTGAGACATCAAAAGTAGTGGCCAATCTCGGTGAAAAATCACAGCAGATAGGTGAAATAGCAAACGTGATCAGAGATATCGCCGATCAGACGAACCTTCTTGCTCTGAATGCAGCAATAGAAGCTGCGAGGGCTGGTGAGCATGGAAGGGGGTTTGCTGTGGTGGCAGACGAAGTAAGAAAGCTTGCCGAAAGAACACAATCCGCCACATCAGAAATAGACCAGATGATAAGAGGTATTCAAAAAGAGGTAAATATTGCCGTGGAAAAGATGGATGCCGGTGTCCATAAGGTGGATGAGGGTGTTGAGCTTTCAAAGGAAGCAATAGATGCCCTTGATAAGATAGTAGTAGAGGTATCAAACTTGCAGAATAAGATCAAGCAGGTGGCGTCATCTGTGGAGCAGATGAGCAAGGTATCAGACCAGGTGGCGGTGGATATCAACACACTTGCAACCTCCCTCAATAATTCAAACCTAAGTGCTGATGAAGTGATGAATGCCGCAGATAACCTTGGCCGCCTTGCCAATGAGCTATTGAGTTTGATTAAAAAGTTTAGAGTATAATTTTTAACATATTTAGATCTGAAAAGGTGGGATATCGTATACGTATACCCACCTTTTTTTATACCTGTAGGGGTGAACCTATCTGTTCGCACCAAAACATATTCACATAAATTTGTCCTTGTAGAATACAACCTAGTTAGATATACAATTTTAGGAATAAAAAAAGCGGGTGGCGGGACTCGAACCCGTGACCCTCAGCTTGGGAAGCTGATGCTCTACCAACTGAGCTACACCCGCATGTTGAGTGGATATTATACATTTATTTCTTTTTTGTCAATAGCTTTCTTGTTGCCGTCATTAAATTTTTTGCCCCCAATATCTTTCATTTTGATATTGTAGAGACAAATCTACATATTTGCCCTATCCTACATGTTTGCCACCACATACTTTATTGTGGTAGACAGATAGGTCTGCCCTTACTGGTTCGACCATACATTTGTGTTTGTCATGATTTACTTGTGGCTGACCCTACATATCATAAAAAACAAAAACCCCCCCTTTTCATTTTTTTTAGGAGGGGGGGGGGGTTTTTTTTTTTTT
>PNIN01000067.1 GCA_002878065.1 Calditerrivibrio nitroreducens | reverse complement strand
CCAATCTATGGGCAGGGGACAACCTTCATATTCTAAAAGTTGTCCACCACCAATTTCTGCTAAAAACTATTAAACTTCGCATAATTGCTAAGATAGCATAAACCCAAAAGATGTCAAGAAAAAATTCGGCTCAATGGAAAAATATATAGAAAAAAATGTAACAACTTCGTTTTAATTTGTTCAGATTGACTTAATACTCCTGATGAAACCATTAAATTCTTTCTTCCTGACCACTTTGGTGATTATTACAATAAAATTAACAACTTTTTATTTATAAAAGTCATCAATCAATTCTCTTATCTTATTCTCATCATCTGTGGAATATATTTTCACTCTGAAGTCCGAACTGTTTTTAAAACCTTTTGAAAACCATACGGCGTACTTTTTAAATGGTGCCAGAAAATATTTACCATCTCTAAATCTTTTTTCTTCATCAAGGAGAAAAAACAGTGTATTCTTAGTTTCCTCAGGCTTGAGGTAACCCAGAGGATCTTTGTTATCCATCAACGACTTAAATATCCATGGAGATTTCATCATCCCCCTACCTATCATAACAGCATCAACACCCGTGTTTTTCATCAATGCAAAAGTTTTTAGATCCACCACATCTCCATTTCCAATAATGGGTATTTTAGACAGCGATTTTATCTCCGCAATTGCATCGTAATTTACCTTACCTGAATAGAGCTGGGACTTTGTCCTCCCATGAATCGTAAGGATATCAACCCCTTCCCCTTCACAGATTTTCAATATTTCTTTGTATACCAGATTCTTTTCATCCCAACCGAGCCTTGTTTTTACAAAAAGCGGCTTCCGGGTAGCTTTTCTTACGGCAGAAATTATCCCCATAGCAGTTTTCAAATCAGTCAAAAGATAAGCACCTGCCTTTGATTTTAAAACCTTTTTCACAGGACAACCCATATTTATATCAAAGCAGAAGAAATCAAAATTATCTTCAATCACCCTTACAGCTTCCGAAAAAGAGTCAGGATTGCCACCAAAAAGCTGAATCCCAACAGGGTTTTCATCTGATTTAACATCAATCAGTTTCAACGTCTGTCTGTTACCCCTTTTCACACCCTCCACCGAAACCATCTCAGTAAAAATAAGACCATTATAAAAAAGACGTACTAATTTTCTGAAGGGATAGTTTGTGATACCTGCCAGCGGAGCACCAATTAAAGGATAGCTTTTTAAAAAATCTAATACTTTCATTTTATAAATTCATCAATGTCCAGAGCTGACTCGAATTTTGACAAAAATTTTCTCTTTCTATACAAAAGATAAGCCGCATAAGCCACCATATCACCATTATCGGTACACAATTTTTTCGAAGGGAAATAACAATGCATATTAAGTTTTTTAGGAAGATTCTCTCTAATATAATTATTGCAGGCAACACCACCTGCCACCACAACGACATCTACACCTGTCCTTTTCAACGCATAATCTATTTTAAGTGCCAGTGTATCCACCACCACCCTTTGAAAGGAGGCCGCAACATCTTCTAATTTAAACTTATTGGATGTAATGGTATTTATCACATGCGTTTTTAATCCACTGAAACTAAAATCGTTATCACCTTTTAATCCTATAGGTAATTGTACAGCATCTTCATCCCCTTTTTTAGCCAGCTCCTCTATAAAGGGTCCCCCAGGATATGGTAAACCTGCAAATTTAGCTATTTTATCAAAAGTTTCTCCAACTGCATCATCAATTGTTTTAGAAAGTAGCTTTAAGTTATAGCACTCATCCACTAAATATATATGTGTATGCCCCCCTGAGATTACCACACCAAGATAAGGTGGCTTTACATCGTTTTCAATCTCTGTAGATACGATATGTGCAAAAAGATGATTTACCCCAACAATCGGTTTTTTGAGACCAAAAGCCAGACCTTTGGCAAATGAGACCCCCACAAACAGGGCTCCTATCAAGCCTGGAGATTTTGTAACCCCTATCAGATTGATATCTTCTTTGGACACACCTGCCATTTTCAAAACATCTATAAATAGTGGCATAACATTTAACGCATGGTTTCTGGAAGCAATCTCTGGAACCACACCGCCAAATTTACTATGAATATCCACCTGCGATGAAACAAGTGAGTAAAATTTATTCCTTTTACTATCATATATGGCAACAGAGGTTTCATCACATGAAGTTTCAATTCCACAAACGATCATTAGTTTACCACCTCACTTATCGTAACTATCCTTACCCCCATTTTTTCGAGCTGTGGTAATACATGCTCTAAAACATCCACAGTATTATTCCTCAAATGACCTATAACTATAACATCCTGCGATTTGAGGAAGCCCGCTGCTTCATACAATTTGTTTGTTATATAATCTCTATCTGCACTATTATCTATAAATCTTTTACTAATTCCACATTTTAGACCTTCTGTTTTTCTGCAAACTTCATAAGCTACAGTGTCAGCAGTTGTATGGCTATCAACAAAAATCTTTGTATAATCCTTAATCACATCTAAAGCTTCCTTCATCTTATCCGCATTTTCTGTAAAAGCAGATCCCATATGGTTATTTACACCATCTACCCCACCCAATCTGTCAATATTCTCTTTTATCGTAATTTCTATAACAGATTTGGGCATGTTCAAAAGAATAGCCCCTTTTCCAGGATTGGTATCAGGATAAGATTTCGGCTCCATTGGTTGATGCAAAAAAAACTCTTTTTTGTATTTCCTTGCAAGATCTGCTGTTTCCCTATCATACTGGGTATAAGGCAAAATAGATAAAACAACCGGATACTTCATAGATAATACCTTTTTGGCAAGTTCTAAATTCTGGCCTGAATCATCTAAAATAATTGCCAGCCTGTGCTTAGGTTCTATTTTAAAAATTTTATTGTTTATACTAACATCTTTCTTGAAATCAGCTTTGGGTTCCTTTACAATCTCTTTCTTTTCCACCTCATTTTCTTTGGGCGTAGCATAAATCTCAAGGATATCCACAACAATATCCACAACAATGCCATCCCTCTCAAAAATCATATTTTTATCATTATCATGAAAAGCAAAACCATTTGAACTGAAGAAGCTTGCAAGAGAAGGTTTTATAGCCTGAAGCTCTGCGTCTGTGAGAAGCATTTTGTATTTATAGTAAATATTATTTCCATTCTTCTGCTCGGATAAAAACTTTAAACGATCTTTATTTATTTCATGATCAAAAAGAAAAATTTTTAATTTTTCACTGATATCTATGTTCAATTTTTTATTAGTTTTAACCTGATCTACATTTACTCTGTCATATTCTTTTTTTAATCTGTCCACCTTTATATTCACAATAAGTAAAAAGATAACAGCTACAATCAAAAAAAA
>PNIN01000038.1 GCA_002878065.1 Calditerrivibrio nitroreducens | reverse complement strand
TTACTTGCCTCATTGATATAAAAGTTCATAGCTTTTTCTTCGTGGGTTAAGGCCACTTTCAATGCATCCTCATCCGCAAGCTCAGATTTTTCTGCAAATTTCAAATCTTTTATGGAAGGCATGAATTTAGAAAGTCTTCCTTTCGGAACGTTTATCTGCTCTATTGGCTGACCAGCCATAATTTTTTCGGTAAATTTTTCTATGAGTTCCATGTGATCAATTTCGTCCAGGGCAAGCTGAATAAACATATTTTTGCCGGTACCAACCTTTGTTTGTTTTGCATACTTCAAATAAGCTCGCAAACCCTCTTTTTCAGCTTCATAAGCAGTTTTCAAAGCTTTCATAAGTTCTGTAGGCATCATGACCTCCTTAGATTATTATAATTATGTTTTATGCTGATGATATTATAACCGCAAAAATTCTTTTTTCAATAAAATATTGCATAATTGTTCAAAATATTTTAATATGATATAAAAATTCCCGGAGGTTTATGATGAACCCATTGGCTAAAGAATTAAATGATATTATAGTTTCAGAAAATCCTGCTGTACTGGATATGCTTTCCGAACTTGGTAAAAATCTATATTTCCCAAAAGGGATTTTGACACAATCTGCCGAAGCAAAAGAAAAGGCATATAAGTACAATGCCACAATTGGTATCGCCACTGAAAAGGGTGGACCGATGTATTTAGATTGTATCTATGAACCGCTCAAATCGTTTAAGGCTTCAGATCTCTTCCCTTATGCTCCTGCCACAGGTAGACCTGATTTACGTAAAAAGTGGAGGGAGAAACAGATCGAAGAAAATCCTTCGATGAAAGGTAAATTTTTTGGTACACCCATCGTTACAAATGCTCTGACACATGGTTTAAGCATCGTGGCTGATATGTTTGTGGATAAAGGGGACTATGTATTGCTTCCTGATATGTTCTGGGGTAACTATAGATTGACCTTTAATACAAGATGCGGTGGAGAGGTGGTTACTTTTAATACCTTTACTCCGCAAGGTGGTTTTGATGTGGATTCAATGCTTGCCAAAGCTAAAGAACTGGGTGAGAAAAAAGGTAAGGTATTGTTGATATTAAACTTTCCAAACAACCCATCCGGATATATGCCGACGGTGGCGGAAGGTCAAAAAATGGCTGATGGACTTGTGAATCTGGCTGAATCAGGGATAAAGTTGATCGTGGTGACAGATGATGCATACTTTGGGCTCTTCTTTGAAGATACAATGACCGAATCCCTTTTTGGGAAAATTATCAATAGATCTAAAAATCTTCTTGCCATTAAGCTTGATGGTGCCACAAAAGAGGAGTATGTTTGGGGATTCCGGGTAGGTTTTATCACTTTTGGTGGCACCGATACAAAGGATCAGCCGGGGATCTTTACCGCCCTTGAGAAAAAAGTGGCGGGTATAATCAGAGGCACCATATCAAACTGCCCTCATCCATCCCAGACTTTTGTCCTTTACGGTCTTAATCATCCAGATTTTAAAAAGCAGAAGGAAGAGAAGTATCAGATAATGAAAAAAAGGGCAAACAGGGTCAAAGAGGTCTTAAATTCTGGTAAATATGACGATGAGTTTGTATATTACCCATTCAATTCCGGTTATTTTATGTGTTTAAAGCTGAAAAATGTTGATGCAGAGGCTTTGAGGGTTCATCTGCTTAATAATTATGGTGTGGGCACAATTTCTGTGAATAAAACCGATTTGAGAATTGCCTTCTCCTGTATGGAGGTGGAAAATATAGAGGACCTTTTTAATATAATATATCAAGGATGCAAAGATTTGCGGAAATAACGACACTAAAGGCAGGGTATATCCTGCCTTTTCTATGAGGTGAGTGTATGGTAATTGATGCAAGAGGGAAACCTTGTCCAACACCTGTGATTATGACTAAAAAATATCTTGACAGTATTACCGAAGGTACCTTTACCGTCATTGTGGATAGTGAAGTATCGAAGATAAACGTATCAAAATTCTTAGAAAGTCAGGGTGTAAGCTTTGAAATCGATCAAAGTGGCAGTGAGTTTAAATTTACCGTTGCTAAAGGGTTTAGCTGTAGTTTACCCCAGACAGATCAGAAATCGGAATCACAGCCTTCAAAAAATATAGTAGTTTTTATAACATCTGAGACAATTGGGCATGAAAATCTGGATCTGGGAAAGATTTTGATGGCAGGTTTTCTAAAAAATCTCAAGGAGCAATCCCCTCTACCCAAAACGATCATATTTGTAAACACCGGTGTATTTATAACCACAAGGGAGTCTGACATTGTGTCCGCTTTAAAAGAACTTGAAGCTGATGGGGTGGAGATACTAAATTGTGGTACCTGTTTAAATTTCTTCAATATCGATACAAAAAATCTTTTAGTGGGGTCTGTGACGGATGCATATACAGTTGCCAGAAGACTGTTTGATGCGGATAAAGTAATAAGAGTTTAGGATGAGGTTTTAGGTGATCAAGCTTACTCACCTCGTGAAAGCTGCCGGCTGAGCCGCCAAGATAAGCCCGGAGGGCTTACAGAAGGCTTTAGGTGGATTGAAAATATATCGGGATGAAAATGTCCTTGTGGCATTTGAAACAAACGACGATGCCGGTGTGTTTAAATTGGATGAGAATAAGTATCTTATTCATACAGTTGACTTTATTACGCCTGTCTGTGATGATCCCTATACCTTCGGCAGAATATCCGCCATCAATTCCATGAGTGATATTTTTGCTATGGGGGGTGATCCCATCAATGCCCTTTCTGTGCTTATGTATAGTTGTGATATTGATGAGTCGATTATATCTGAAATGATGCAGGGGGCGTGTGATGAGTTTACAAAGGTAAAATGTTCGTTGATTGGTGGTCATACAGTTGATGATGCGGAGGTCAAGCTTGGTTTTGCCGTGACAGGTCTGATTACTGATGGTAGATATTACAAAAATGTTGGTGTTAGGGAGGGTGATCTTCTCATATACACGAAGCCACTTGGTATAGGAATCATATCCACCGCAGTAAAAGGAGAGATTGCATCAAGGGAAGATGAAGTGAATGTTATTGATACAATGATCACTTCAAATTATCAGGCTTCAAAGATCGTAAAAAGATACGATGTTTCCGCCCTCACCGATGTTACCGGATTTGGACTGGGGGGGCATGCCTTTGAGATGGCTTCGGGTTCAAACAAATTGTTTGAAATTTTTGTGGATAAGCTTAATTTTTTACCAAACACGTTGGAATTCGCCAACATGGGTATAATTCCTGCCGGCGCTTATTACAATAAACAGTTTCTTGCCGGAAAATATCTCTATTTAAATCGAAATATTTCAATAGAAATCGCAATGTTTGATCCACAAACATCCGGAGGGCTTCTAATGGCCGTTTCAGAGAAGGATGCTTCAAAGTTGAATGAAGAACTTATGAATGCCGGTTATAAATCTTCCATAATTGGTGTTGCAAAACCTATTAAAGATGATCTCTTTTTAAAATTTATTTAGATTTACAATCTAAATACCAATGTTACTTTCAAATATTAAAATCGCTTGACAATTTAAAAAAATTAAGCAATGCTAAACTATAATAATTTTATGAGGTCTGTATGGAGGAATTTAATATAAATATCGGGGAAAGGATCAAAAGATTGCGCCACATGAGGAATCTGACTTTGCAGGATGTGGCAAATTTCACAGGCTTTTCAAAAGCTCTGATATCACAGATAGAAAACAATGTGGTCACTCCCCCCATTACCACACTTGCAAAGATTGCAAAGGTATTAAATGTCAAGATGGTTTACTTCTTTGAAGATGATTTGGACTTTAAAGAATACTATTTAGAAAAAAAAAATGAAAGGAAAATCGCCTACAGGGAAGGGGCAAAGCATGGGTATATCTATGAAGAGCTGGCACATATAAAAAATAACGATATTTTTGAGTCGTTTGTGGTGACAATTAGATCGGAGCCGAGGGAAAAAAAACTTTTTAGCCATGAAGGGTATGAGTTTATGTATATCTTAGAAGGGGGGATAAGGATGTATTTGAATAATGATGTTGTGACATTGGAAGAGGGAGATTCAATATCTTTCAGTTCCAAAATTCCCCATTATGCAGAAACATTGGGCGATAAGGATGCAAAGATACTCAGTATTCGTATGAAATCTATAGATATCAAAGCGTTGATAAATCAGGCTGGCAAGGATAAGTAAAATTTTTTAGGTTAACTTTTAGTATAAAAAGTATCGAAGTATAGCTTTTAAGGTGGTGCCTGATGAAGATAGTTTTTAAAATCATTGGTATTTTTATAATTCTTTCGATCATAATCTTTTTAATTTATAAGGAAAAATTTACCGCCCAGCTTAAACCTTACAACAAGCAAAAGGTTAAGATTGATGGTATCATAGTAAGTACAAGTAGTAATGAGTACAAAAGTGCTAACATTAACCTTTATTTGGAGTTGTCAGATGAAAAATCGGCTCTCGTGGTGGAAGAGGATAGAAAAAGGGTAACAGCGATGATTTCTGAAGCTCTTGCTGATTCAAAAGATATAAAATCAGAGGCAGGGAAAGAGGAGATGAAATTAAAGATAAAAAAAGTCTTAAATAGTTATTACGGCAAAGATATTGTCAAAGATGTATATTTTACCTATTTTATTGTGTATGATTAATGTGAATAAATTGTATATTGTATACAAAAAAACTCTTTACAAAATTTTAAAAATTGCTATTATGTAAAAAAAAAAGAGAGGTTATTTTGATTTTTGATATGAAAGAGACCAAATGGATCGATGAGAAAGATGGGCAGGATTTTTTGGAGTATATCGCCTACCTATCGGATATAGCTGCATATCTATCGCTTTTGTATAGATATCCATTTGTGGAAGTATATAAATCGATAAAAGATTACTACGAAGATTTCAAGTTGCTTGCGGCTGAAGAGTATGGGGTTTCATTGCCAAAGCTACCGGATATGGAAAATATGGAAGTGGAATACGTAAGGCTTTTCAAAGCAAATCTGGAAGGTGTGGTGGCTCCGCTTTATTCCTCTGTCTATACTTCTGAAGAAGGGCTTGTATTGAGGGATTCCACTCTTAAGCTCAGGGAATTAATGATGGATCATGGTTTTGCCCTCAAAGAGGATATGAAAGAGATAGAGGACAATCTTTACGTTATGCTGGAGTTTTTAAGTGTCATGCTAAAAAAGATGGCTGAAGGGAATGCGGATAGTGTGCCTGCAGCTTTTATAGTGGTGAAAGATTATATGCTACCTATGAAAGAGGAATTTTGTAAAAGGCTAAAGAATGGGGCTAAGCTTGAGTATTTTAAAGCTATTTCAGATTTCTTGAGTCTCTTTGTTGAGGAATTAGATAGGTTTTTTGAGTTTTTTTGTGGAAAAAATATTTGAAAATTTGAATATTACAAATAAGCAATAAAAAGGCTAAATAGCCTAAAAAAAAGGAGGTAGTATTATGAAAAAACTTGTTGCTGTAGCTTTAATAGCTGCTTTTGCTGTATCAGCTGCTTTTGCTGCTGGTGATGCAAGAAAAGGTAAAAGAGAGTGGAAAGGTGAGTGTAGAACAGTATGCCATGATGGTTCTAAAGCAGGTGTACCAGCTCTTTCACCCACAAGTAAAACACAAAAACAGTGGGATGCGCTCAAAGGTAAAATTGAGGCATGCGTAAAGAAAAATGGCAAAAAAGCCAATGCTGAGAATGTTTTTGAATATCTTCGTGGACATGCTCTCGACTCTGACCAACCAGAAACTTGCGGTTAGAATTTAGACTTTAAAATGGCGGGGGGTGATCCTCTGCCTATTTTTAGTTTATTAACATAGTAAGGAAGTATGTTTTCTTAGCAAAAGATTTTTATAAAAGGGTTAAGCAATTATAAAATTTGTAGTTTATTAAAAAAAATGTTATGGAGGTAACATGAAAAAGTTAATCGCTTTAATGGCAGCAGGACTTCTATGTGGGGTTACTTTTGCATCTGCTCAGGAAGTTGACCTGGTAGCTTTGAAATCCCAGATCGCAGATCTTCAATCAAAAGTGGATGCAATGTCAAAAGAAATGAACAAAATGCAGCAGCACACCGTCACCGACAAGGTGAGCCTCGGCGTCGAGTTTATGACAAGAGTGGATAGTATGCAGTTTAATGATGTCAGGGGATTGAATGATGAATTGCAGGGTAAACTAAGAAATATGATGAATGATATTGCAAATGGTGCAATGTATAATTTTGCTCCAGGTTCAGTTAATAATACATATGCTACGATGTCTAATGGCATGGGTGGTTATATTCCGGCCACAATGCAAAATTATCAAACTATGTTTCAGGGTCAAGGTTTTTTTAATCCTACTAAAGTAAAAAAATATGACACAAATAATGACTTTTTTATGACGAATAGACTTAGAGTCAGGATGAGCAGCAAGGTAAACGAAAATATCTCTTTTACCGGTCGTCTTGTGATGTATAAAGCATTTGGTGAGTCTATTTCGGAGCATTTTTTTAATGGCACTATGGGCAGTATGAATATGGATATGAATTCCGGTCAAGTGCCTGGGGATGATTCTATCCACGTAGAAAGAGCTTATTTTGTATATTCCAATAATATTGGTCCTGTGCCATATCATTTTTCTCTTGGTAGAAGACCGGCTGCTTATGGTGCAGGTATGGAAAACCATGAAAATGCCGTGCTTGGTGGTTCACCATTGGGATCTATTATACAGATGAACTTTGATGGTGCTTCTCTTGGATTCGATCTTGAAGATGTTACTGGTATACCGGGGCTTAATTTTAAAGTGTGTTATGGTCAGGGATTTGAAGGACAATATGGTACTTACAACTCTCTAAATTCCACAGCTGATGTAAACGATGTCCATTTCTATGGTTTTATTCTAAAAGCTTTTGACAATGATCAATATAAGCTGTGGTACAATTATGCTTATGGTGCAGGTATCACAGATGGATTTGTGGGCACATCAGTTTTCCCATTTTTTGTTAGATCTGGTGGTTACGATAACAGCTCTAATCCGACCTATGTAATGGTACCGAATTTTGGAGGATACATATCAAGGATTGAGCCCACAAGTAAAGTGGGGGATATAGAGCTTCATTCTATAATGGCTCAGGGTAAGACTTTTGGTTTTGACTGGTTTGCCGCTTATTCTTTGAGTAAGACTCATCCAGATGGTAGTTCAGCTAATCCTATGTATAAGTTTATGGGGCAAGATAAGTTGCTTGACGGCAAGTCAAGGACAGGTCAGTCTATTTGGGTTGGTGTAATGACTCCAGAGCTTCCTTACACAAAAGGTAAGCTTGGCGTTGAATACAACTGGGGTAGTAAATATTGGCTTCCATTTATGGCTACAACTGATGCTGCTAAGCTTGCTACTCGTGGTCAGGTATATGAGGCATATTATCATCAGCCAATAGTAGGGGACAATTTCTTTGCAACTCTGGGTGTAATGTATACTGATTACAAATACACAGGAAGTGGCAGCCCTATGGGAGCACCAATGAAAATAGAAGATGTAATCCCTTATAATGTAATGATGCCAGTAGTGGATAAAGTGACTGATTTTTACCTAAAAATGACTTACAGATACTAATAATTTTGTAGATACGATCTTACGGGGTGGCTTTATGCCACCCTTTTTTTGTTGATTTATTATTTAGGTATTGATTTTGGAACAATGAAACAGTCAACTAGTGCGAATATTAGAATATTTGGCCTTGCTAAAATGAAAGGGAAGAAAAATAGTGGCAGACCTGTGTATTTGCCTAGATAATTCATCTATAGGCAAACACGTAGTTTTGCCACAGTATATAGTTTAGGGGTGCAAAAAATGGGGTGACGGCAGTAATATTAATTCTTGACAAAATAAATAAACAAACATATCATTTTTGAAAATAAGGAGGTGTTTCTATGTTTAAATTTCAAAAGATATTGTTTTTAATAGTTTTTTCTCTTTTTGCTTTTTCAGTATATGCTGAATTTTCAAAACTACCCACACACGAGCCGACTCTACTTCAAAAAGGGGAAGCAAAGCACTGGTGTCCCATTTGTGGTATGAATCTAAAAAGCTACTACAAGACAAACCATGCTGTAAAACTCAAAAATGGTGATTATAAACAGTATTGCTCCATAAGGTGCCTTGCCTTTGATTACGATTCCATTAAAAATAAAATAGACAAAATCCTCGTTGTGGATGTTGCATCCGACAAGTTTATCGATGCTGAAAAAGCTTATTACGTAGTTGGTAGTAATGTGCCGGGAACTATGTCTGCTGTTAGCAAGCTTGCATTTGAGAAAAAGGAAGATGCTGAAAAGTTTGCAAAAGAGCACGGCGGTGTGATAAAAAGGTTTGATGAGACCTTTAGAATTGCTCTGGAGTCTTTAAATGAAGATATTGTAGTTTTTGCAAATAAGAAGAAGACCTCAATATATCCTGTTGGGGAAAAGATTTATAATACAGTATGTAAACCTATAGATTTAGGAAAATTTAAAAAGATCAATGAACTCAAAGCTTCCATTGTAAATGAAAAGCTCTGTGGCGAACTGGATGAAAAAAAAGCTCAGGCGGTAGCACTTTATCTATGGGAGGTTAAAAGATTTGAACAGAATAGTGAAGAGCATATTCACCTTTCCAAGGATGAGAAATGTCCTGTATGCGGAATGTACGTTTATAAATATCCAAACTGGGCTGCGGAGATAAAGACAAAAAATGGTAGGTTTGTGTTTGACGGTGTAAAAGATATGATGAAATTTTATTTTGAACCTCATAAATATGCAAAAGGTACAACAAGAAATGATTTTACTAAAATGGTTGTGACTGATTATTACACTCTCAAATCCATAGATGGAAAAAAAGCATACTATGTAATTGGTAGCAGAGTGCTTGGGCCTATGGGTAAAGAACTTATCCCTTTTGTATCCGAAAACGATGCTAAAAATTTTATGATGGATTACGGTGGTGATAAAATCTTAAAATTTGAGGAAATTACCCCTGATATCATAAAAAAATTGGATTAAATTTTTTTGTGGTATAATTCCGTATAGGTGGTTTCTATAGCCACCTATATATATCAAATTTAAGGTTTGGTTAATGCTGATAGGTAGAAAAGAAAGATTATTTTTAGCTTTATTTTTATTTTTAGATATCCTTTTTGCAGCTTTGCTAATAACATTGCATTCAGATACGATAAAAATCGATAGGATGAAAAATGATGTGAAGTTGGTGGGGCTTCCGGATACGGCTCTGGTGACGGAGGCAAGGTTTGTGAGGCATAGAAGCTTGACGGATGTTTATTCAATTTTTGACTTTTCTCCCGAGGCAAGGGAGGTTTTTCCATTTTCTTTTGTTTACGATATAAACAACAATACAAAAGGTCAGCATAGATGAAGATCGGTAAAGAGTTTAATATATTCCTTTTTTCTATTAAATTACTTCTTAAGAGGAAAAGCTCTTACTATATCTTTTTGATATTGATGGTTCTTGTTTTTTTTATTGCATCCGCAAGCTTTATTACTGCATCCATAAAGAAAGAGCTTATTCTGACGCATGAAGAGTTGCCGGATATAGTTATTCAGAGGGTAATAGGGGGGCGTCAGCAGTATATACCTATGGACTATATAGATAAAATCGTATCTATTCCTGGTATAAAAAGTATACTGCCGAGAGTTTGGGGGTATTATTATTTTGATTATTCAGGGGTAAATTTTTCAATTGTAGGGATCGATCCGCTGGAGCCTTTCTATAAAAAATCGCTGGAAGAGAATATAAAGCATATTAAAACAGATGATCTTATCAAAAGGGATGATTGGATGATTTTGGGAAATGGGGTTAGAAGGCTATTTTCGGAGATTGGATATGTGGATTATGCTTATTTTAAAAAGCCGAATGGTGAATACATCAAATTACGTAGGTTTGACTATCTTACTCAGGAAAGTGCAATTTTTACAAATGACATTATCCTCATTTCTCAAAACACAGCGAGAAAGCTTTTGGGTATGGATGATGATTATGTTTCCGATATTGTGGTGAATGTCTATAATAAAAATGAAGTGGTCACGATTGCAGCTAAAATCAGGGATATTCTAAAAGATGCAAGGACGGTAACAAAAAAAGATGTTCTAAATTCTTATCAAAATGTTTTTAACTATAAATTGGGTTTTTTTATTACACTTTTTGGTGTATTAATCTTTACGATGATGGTTATTGTAATTGATAAGCTTGGGGGGCTTTCGGAAACTGAAAAGCTTGAGATAGGTGTACTAAAGGCCACCGGATGGACTACTTCAGATGTCTTGAGGCTTAAATTTTATGAGTCATCTTTTTTGGTCTTGCAGGCGTTTATCATAGGGGTGCTTCTGGCTGTGATTTACGTATATATTTTAAAAGCCCCAATAATGATGAATATATTTAGTGGATATGCTTCGCTAAAAACTGAATACCAGCTTATTTTTGCCGTAGATTTTAAAACCCTCTTTCTTATATTTATAGCTATAGTACCTTTTTACATAGCTGCCATCATTATCCCCACCTATCGGATAGCCACCTTAGATACCTACGAGGTTTTTAAATGATAGAAATAAGGCATCTTACCAAGATTTATGATGATAAGATTGTGCTGCAAAATATCAATTTGGATATAAATAATGGTGATTTTGTCGTGATTATGGGGCCATCAGGAAGTGGCAAGAGTACATTTTTATCCATAATATCCGGTCTTTCAAGACCCACCGAAGGATCTGTTTGTTATGATGATATTAATATCTCAAAGTTGCCAGAATCTGATGTGGGTAAGTTTAGAAATAGTAAAATAGGGTTTGTATTTCAAAAATTTAATCTGATGGAAAATCTTACTGTGTATGAAAATATTCTTCCACCAGTGATAATTGCAGAAAAGAAAATAACTAAAAAGGATATCTTTGAACTATTGAAGAGGTTTGAAATTGATAACCTATCTGATGTGAAGGTAAAAAGGCTTTCCGGTGGTGAGCAGCAGAGGGTGGCATTGGCTAGGGCTCTGGTGAATGATCCGGAGCTTTTAATTGCCGATGAGCCGACGGCAAACCTTGATTATAGATTGAAAAATGAGGTGATAGATACCTTTAAAAAGATTCACTATCAGGGGAAAACGATTATCGTAGCTACCCATGACAGGGTGTTTACAGAGATAGAAGGGGCGAGAATTATCAATATGATAAACGGTAAGATAGCGGAAATGGTATGAATTTTATAGCTCCGGAGCAGGTGGTAATATATTTCATAGACTTTCTATTTCTTTTTTATGGTTTATACGCATTAAAAACCGCTTATCAGATGATAATTCATTTCGATTTTCACAGCTCTTCAGCACTGCAGTACAGTCTTGAGAAGAAAAATATCCTGGTATCAAACATTATTACATTCTTCATAGTTTTGAATATACCTGCCTTTTTTTTCTTTCTATATTTCATTGATTCCCTTGCTCCAACAGTTCCTGGTGCAATGTGTGCCGTAGGTGTATTAAATTCCACTCCCTACGGTGGTTATCTGGTAATACTGAAAGTCATTAATCTCTTTTTGCTGGGGTACTGGTTTCTTATAAACCGCTTTGATCTCAAAACTTATGGATTTATTTACACAAGGATGAAATACTGGTTTCTCATCTTTATAATAGTAATGCTGTTTTTTGAAATCATCCTGGAGGTAAACCTCTTTGATAGCATCTCCCCCACAAAGATTGTAAGCTGCTGTGGATCTGTGTTTGGTGGTGAGCCTAAATTTTTTAACAATCTTTTTTTAGATTTAAAAGATAGCTGGTCAGTATTGATATTTTTGTTGGTATTTATTGCTATGCTTATAAGCTATATTTTTAAAAAACTTAAGTTTTACGGGGTACTTAGCATAATTTTTCTCGTGGTGGCAATCTATTCTTTGATAGATTTTTTCAGCACTTACATCTACGAACTTCCAACCCATAGATGCCCTTTTTGTATTTTGCAGAAGGAGTATCATTACATAGGTTATCTTTTGTATTTTTTACTTTTAACGGGTAGTTTTATGGGCTCGTCAGTTTTTGTTTTAAATAAAATTATCGATTATCCCACAGGCCTTAAATGGTCCAAAATTTCGATCTACTTATCCACATTTTATCTATTAGTCGTATTTTTTTACGTCATAAGCTACTATTTCAGAACTGGCAGATGGCTTTCCGGATAATTTTAATATTATTTCTATTTACACATTTTGCGTCTGCTGGGGAAAGATTTGCAGTTGCATACAATCCTGATATAGATCTAACCAAATCAGCTAAGTATTTTGTCTGTGGCGATATGAGCATTTTTGTAGATTTATCGAGACCCCTTGAGCCTTTTAAGGATATAAAGCTAATTGTTAAACCTATGAAAAATGGTGTTTTCATAACTAATCTCAAGATGGAAGCGACATTTAATATGAAGATGGATATGGGGAATTTTGTATATCTTTTAAAAAATGCCGGAAGTTTTTATCAGCTAAATTTTATCCTTCCCAAGTGTATCTGGGGAGACAAACGATGGTATCTTAAGATTGTTATACATGGTGATAAAAATAATAAAAAATTGTGTGAAAAGATTCTACTGTTTGATATGGTTAGATAATTTTTTTTTATTGACAAAAAAAGTAAAGAATAGTATTGATTACTTTAGAGGTAAAAAATGAGCCTTATAAAGAAAGAAGTCGACTATGCTATCAGAATAATTGCATATTTATTGGGAAAGGATGAGCTTGTGAAAATGGAAGAGATTTCTGAAAAACTTTTTATCTCCCAGCCTAATACTATAAAAATTATTCATAAACTTTCAAGATGTGGTATAATAAGAACTAAGACTGGTAAGAATGGTGGTATTATTCTACAAAAAGAGGTTTTTGATTTGAGTATATACGATATTTTAACCTGTATGGGTTTTGAGGCGGAGATCAATGTATGCGTAAATATCCCGGAATCCTGTAAACTTAATCCAATTTGTAGAATCACCCATTTTTTTGCTGAAATACAGTATGATATTATAGAAAGGTTAAAAAATGCTAAGATCAAAGATTTCATATTTGATAATAAAGCATTAGATAAAATAGGAGGTATGTATGAATGAGTACCAATACGATTACCAAACTGTAAAAGGGTTTATCGTATCCTGTCTTTTTTGGGGTGTAATAGGCCTCGTTATTGGTCTATTGATTTCTGCTCAAATGTGGAACCCAAATTTTAATTTCGGAGAGTATTTTTCTTTCGGAAGACTTAGGACGGTTCACACAAATGTTCTTGCCTATGGTCTTGGTATAGGTGCAGAGTTTGGTATTTTTTACTATCTTGTGATCAGGCTTACCAAAAGGCCTCTTTTGTTTCCAAAGCTTGCAAGATTCCACTTATGGCTTTTTAACGTCGGTATTGCTCTTGCAGCCTGGACACTGTTTATGGGGTATTCCCAGAACCTTGAGTATGCAGAATTCGAATGGCCTATTGATATTGCTGTAGTGATCCTCTGGGTTATATTTGCAATTAATGTTATGGGAACAATTTTTAAAAGAAAAGAAGAAGAGTTGTACATATCCCTATGGTACATTATTGCTACAATTGTGACTGTGGCGATCCTCTACATCGTAAACAATTTGTCCGTCCCTGCCACCCTTTTTAAATCTTACCATCTGTTTGCTGGTGTGAATAGTGCAAACGTAGAGTGGTGGTATGGCCATAATGCTGTTGGATTCCTATTTACTACACCTATTTTAGCTATGTTTTATTATTTCCTTCCGAAATCAACCGGGTTGCCTATTTACAGCCATAGGTTATCCATAATCTCTTTTTGGTCGCTGATTTTTGCTTATCTCTGGACAGGTGCCCACCACCTTGTGTATACTCCACTTCCCGATTGGATACAGACACTTGGTATCGCATTTACTCTTTTTCTGATTGCTCCATCCTGGGGTTCTGTGGTAAATGGGTATTTTACTGTAGAATCTGATTGGTCAGTGATGAAGAATAAGTATCTAACAAAGTTTTTTATAGCAGGTATTACTTTCTATGGTTTGCAAACAATACAGGGACCATCTCAGGGGATCAGGGTGATTAGCTCACTTATCCACTATACCGACTGGGTTCCAGGACATGTTCACATGGGTACCATGGGATGGGTGACTATGGTAATTTGTGCGTCTATATACTACATAATACCACATATTTATAAAACTGAGATATACAGCGTAAAACTCGCAAATATACACTTCTGGATTGTTTTAATTGGCCAGCTTATGTTTTCAATCACAATGTGGATTACCGGAATTCAGCAGGGGGCTATGTGGAAGATGACCAATCCTGATGGCTCTTTGAAATATACTTTTATCGAGACAGTAACTGCTAATTATCCATACTGGCAGATGAGGACAATTGCGGGTATTATCTTTGTGATCGGTATGTTGTTCTTCCTTTACAATGTCTTTATGACTATTCAGAAAGGTAAGAAAGAGCTTGCAGCTAAACTTGCTGCTGTAAATGCTTAAGGAGGCCGATATGTCTGAAAATAAAAATTCATTATACAGGAAGGCCCTTTTATTTACAATTGTTGCTGCAATTACCGTACTGATTGGTACGTTTGTCACAATGTTTTATCCGATGATGAGACCGGAGATGCACCCGAAACTTGAAAACCTTAAGCCATTTACCCCCCTTCAGCTTGCGGGTCGTGATATATACATGAGGGAAGGTTGTATGAATTGTCATACGCAGACGGTGAGACCTCTGAAGGCTGATGTTCTCAGGTATGGTGATTATTCAAAGGCGGGAGAGTTTTTCTACGATAGACCACATCTCTGGGGTTCCAAAAGGACAGGTCCAGATCTTGCAAGAATTGGTGGAAAATATCCAGATGACTGGCATTATCAGCACATGGCAAATCCCCAGGCATTTTATGAGAAATCAAACATGCCTAAGTACAATTTTCTAACTAATAAAAAGATAGATATAGATAAGACAGTTGCAGGTTTGAAGGTGTTAGGAATATCTTATAAGCCTGAAGAAATTGAAGAACTTAAATCCAAAAATGAGATGGATGCTATTGTGGCATATCTTCAGCAGCTTGGTACTTCTGTTTCAAGAAAGACTGTAATTAGTGTTGATGAAAATACTGTGGAAGAAAAAAGTCCTCTTTCCGGAAAGTCTGATGCGGTGGCTGAAGGACAAAGACTTTACAAGATTGAATGTGTGGGCTGTCATGGTAAAAATGCTGAGGGTAATATTGGACCTGCATTTGCCGATACACAGAGAACTGAAAAAGAGTTATTCCTATTAATTGCCAACGGATCTGAAGGGGCAATGCCAGGGTATGCAAACCAGTTTACTAGAGAAAAGATCTGGGCGCTGGTTGAATACGTAAAATCTTTAAAAAAACAGTAGGGGGTAAATATGGCTGAGTATAAAGAGGAATTAGACGATTTATCAAAATTTGAAAGGGAAGATACAAAGCACAATCTCCCTGCGGGTTGGTTGATTCTCTTTATTTCTCTTATTGTATTTGGTATCTACTATGTGTATAGCTTTACACCTTCCTTTACAGGTTGGTCACAGGAGAAAGCATTACAGGAAAGTATGAAAAAATAATGTAGGTGAGGGGGCTTCGCCCCCTTATTATAATTAGAGGTATCTATGGCATTGGATCATGTTTTTCTCGTGGTTTTTGGTGTTTTGCTGGTTCTATTGATGATTGGGGCAATAGTTTATTACTATCTACCCAAAAGAAAGGATAAAGTGGAAAAAGCAAAGTATAAAATGTTGGAAGATGATGATGAGTAGAAGTTACCAGGATAAAAGAAGATTCGTCAGATGGATATTGATCATTACGGCATTAGTTGTTCCTTTCATTAAAATTAATGGTAATAGCCTTCTTAGGTTTGATGTAGGGGAGTTGATATTCTACTTTTTTGGATTTCCTCTTCCTATCAATAATTTTTTCTTCATCCTTCTTTTGACCCTTTTTTTCACATTCCTATTTATCACTATGACTTTAATGTATGGAAGAATATGGTGCGGCTGGCTTTGTCCCCAATCGGTTGTTATGGAAGTTACCTCATTTATGGATAGAGTTAAAAAAGGGGAAGCCGGGAAGAAAGCAATTTATATGCTATATCTTTTGGTGTTAAGTGTTGTTATCTCTTTAAATATGGTTTTTTATTTTGTTGATCCATACAAATTTTTCTCATCACTTTTTACCAAAGGGTATATTCATCCGGTAACATTGGGTTTTATAATCTCCCTGACTGTAATAATCTTTTTAGATATATATCTAGTGAGATTCCGATTCTGTGCAACTATATGTCCATATTCGATGATACAATCGGTGCTTTTTGATGAAAATACGCTTGCCGTTTATATGATTCCAGAAACAAAAGATGAATGTATAAATTGCCTTGCCTGTGTGAAGGTCTGCTCCACAGGTATAGACATAAGGCAGGGGTTAAACTCCGCCTGCATAAACTGTGCTAAATGTATAGATGCCTGTGAAAAGGTTATGTCCAAGAGGGGTAAGTCATCCCTTTTTGCATATATGTATGGGCTTAAGAATATCAAAAATTTCAAAAGACCTACCGTTTTAATCGGTCTGGCGGCAACATCTGTTTTTCTTGTCGCAACTGTGATAGCAGCCATCAACATTAAATCTTATTCTGTGGACATGATTACGAATCCTAAATTTTATCCCAGATTTACCGGTGATGAGGCTGTGAATGGTTTTCAATTCATTGCTGAAAATTATGGTAATAAAGAGAAGATATTTAGTATTAAAACGATCTCTTCTATACCCATAAAGTTTGAGCCTACCGATACCGTACATCTGTTGCCAAAAGAGAAAAAGGTGACAGATCTTTTTATCAAGATACCCAGGGAGATTGCCGAGAAGAACCAGTTGATAGATATTGATGTAAACATTGTGGACGAGAAGGGGAAGTCTATCAGTAAAAAAATAACTTTCAGGAAACCTTTCGGCAAAAAGAGTGGAGTAAAAAAATGAGAATGATGATGGCTCTTGTTATTTTGGGAGTTTTGCTGCTTTTTAGCTCTTTTTACTTTGGAGTGAAGTTTTTTGATGGTAAATTGGAGGAAGATTCTTACAATGCAGCAATTGACTATGACAAAAAGAAAAAAATTATTAAAGATAATGATATATCGATCGTTGTAGACTCTATAAAATTTGATGGTAAACTCTGCAGTATCACTGGTGATGTAAAAAATGCAGAGAATATCTTCACATTGAAATTTGATGCACCGTCCACGAAGCTTGATATTCCTCAAAATGTTGAAATTAAAAACGGAAAGTTTATAATTAATCTTAAGGATATAACGGAAGGTAATTACCTTATAGTGGCTGAAGTTAAAGTAAAGGATGAGTTGGTAAGACTTGAAAAGTCTGTTTATATAAAAAAATGAGAGGTGTGTTATGAAACTGGGCACAATAATTATGATACTTTCCATTATAGCAATGCTTTTTATCCCTCTTTTTATAGCAATGAAGTTTTAGTATGACCTCCCTCTATATACTTGTGCCAATTAGCCTCATCATGGGGGGGTTGGCACTATTTTTCTTTTTTTGGGCTATTAAAAAAAAGCAGTTTGATGACTCTGAAGGTATAAAGTATAGAATCTTGGATGATGATGACGAAAAATAGTGACAATCAGGTGGAGTGCAGCCATTGTTTACTAAAATTTAATAGAAACACCGCAATTGTGGAAGAGATTGAGGGGAAAAAGCTTTATTTTTGTTGCCCCGGATGTCAGAGTGTTTTTCACATAATTAAAGAGGGTGGATTTGACAGCTTTTATAAGAAAAGAAGAGATTACAAGCCTGGCCCTGTTTCTGTAGCTAAGGTTGCTGAAGATTCTTTTTTAGATGATGTAACAGAATTTGGTGATTATTCCGAGATTGAATTTCTTGCCACAAATATTAGATGTGCCGCCTGTATCTGGTTAATTGAAAATTACCTTTCAAAGCTCGAAGGGGTTTTATATATAAGGGTAAATTACGCCACCCACAGAGTAAAAGTTAGATGGAAAAAAGAAATTATCTCACTTGAATCTATTTTAAACGGTATTGCCAATCTTGGATATATACCTGTCCCTATATCGTTGATTTCATCGTCTGACTTCTATGTTCAGCAAAAGAAAGATTATTTTTATAGATTTGCGGTGGGGGCATTTTTTTCGATGCAGCTTATGATCTATTCTGTTGCCCTTTATGCCGGGTATTTTCAGGGGATGGAAGAAAATCTTAAAAATATGTTTAGATTTATCGCCATGATCCTTGCTACACCTGTTGTCTTTTATTCCGGCTTACCCTTTACAATTAATACTTTTAAATCTTTGAAGTCAAGAGTTGTAAATATGGATACCCTTGTTTTTATGGGTTCCTATTCAGCTTATTTCTACAGCGTCTATACACTTTTTACCGGAAATGAGATATATTTTGATACTTCTGCAATGATCATTACCCTTATACTTCTGGGTAGATATATCGAAACAGAGGCGAAAATCGTTGCCAATAAAGAGATTTCGCTACTTTTCAATCTCCAGCCGAAGCAGGCTAAAATTTTTTCATATTTTGATGCGGATAAATATTTAAAAGGTTTATTAACCCCAACGATTGTAAAATCTTCATCCATCAAAGCTGGGGATATCATTGAAGTGCTTCCGGGGGAAAATATACCTGTGGATGGAGAAGTTATATACGGGGATTCGGATGTGGATCAGTCGATGTTCACCGGGGAAAGCATCCCTGTATTTAAAAAAATAGGATCCACTGTCACTGCGGGGACTATGAATCTAAATGGTACAATAATTATAAAAGCCACTGTAAGTAGCAAAGAAACAAGCTTAAATAAGATTGCAGAAGCGATAAGAGCTGCTCAGGAAACCAAATTTTACTTTCAGAGATTGGCTGATAAAATCACGGTATTTTTTGTTCCATTCGTTATTGCCGTTGCATTTGGGACTTTTTTATACTGGCTGCAGGCGGGTTTTAGTTTCAAAGATGCTTTTATGGTTTCTGTTTCAATATTGGTGATTGCCTGCCCTTGTGCTATGGGTCTTGCCACACCTTTGGCAATTTTAATTTCCACATCCACAGCTTTCAAATCTGGTATTTTGATTAAAGAGGGGACAATCTTAGAAAATGCCAACAAGGTGAGATCGGTATTTTTTGACAAAACAGGTACTATTACTGAAGGGGTTCCTTCTATTGTTAACGTAAAACAGTACAATGGTGACGTTGACATATTAAAGCTTGCGGCTTCGTTAGAAAGATACTCAAAGCATGTGTTAGCTAAAAGTATTGTAAATAGCTACACTGGCGAGCTATTCCCGGTGTCGGATGTGAAGGAGATTCCAGGGTATGGTATTTGTGGTTTTGTAAACAGTAGAGATAAAATAGTGGTGGGGAATCTTTCGTTGATGAAGGATTGTGGCTTTAATATAGATGCTAACATATTGGAGGATTTAGAAAGCTTTTCCAGAAATGGGTGGACAAATATAATAGTGGCATATAAAGATAGCATTATAGGTATTATATCATTATTTGATAGTGTAAGAAGTTCATTTAAAGATATTTATGATTTTCTTTTGAAGAATAAGATTGGGGTGTCTGTTCTCACCGGTGACATATATGAGACCACTTCTGTTGTTCTTAAAGATTTTGAGAAGATAAAGATATATAGCTCTCTTACACCCCTCCAGAAGGCTGAAATAATTAAAAATAATTATGATAAGTTTCCTATGATGCTTGGGGATGGGATCAATGATGCTCCATCTCTAAAACAGGCTTTTATCGGTATTGCTATGGGGAAAGGTACTGATATAGCTTTGGAGACCGCTGATGCCGTCTTTATTAATAGCGATATATCGTTGTTGAAAAGGTTTTTTGAAATTGCAAAAAAAACAAGAAGGATAATCATGGGAAATCTCTTCTGGGCATTCTCCTACAATTTTGTGACCATTCCTCTGGCGATGATGGGGAAGATTCATCCTGTTGTATCAGCTGTTCTTATGAGCATCAGTTCACTTTTCGTGGTGTTTAATTCTTTAAGAATTAAAATTTTATCCCGGAAACGATAAAAAAGATCCCCATCCCAGACATTATTAAAAAGCTTAATATTCTAAATATCTTGCGGTATTTCAATAGAATATTACCAAAAACAGCTATTACGATAAGGGATAGTGAAGTGCCTAAACCGAAGAGGGACATCGAGACAGCAGATTTAATTACATTATTCAATGATGATACACCAATGAGGGCACCATATAATAAGCCGCAGGGGAGAAATCCCAAAACAACTCCAGTCAGAAAAGGTGAGCTGAATTTGAAATTTGATATTAGATACCTTATAATCTGCGTGAAATAATTGTTTTCCAGTTTCGATATGATCTTAAAACCCCAGATGTCAAATGTAGCATATAATATCAAAAAAATGCCGGCGGATATTGATAAAAGCTTTTGAAAGCTTATTATCCCAGTAAAAAGCTCCGAAATATTCCTTAAAGATCCGAAAATAAATCCCAAAAAGGTATAGGTGATTATTCTACCAAGATTGTATTTTAGTTGGGGAATTAAATAATTTATATATCCAGGATTGCTGGGGGCAAACTTGCTTGCAACAAATAGGACAAATGGATTGCACATAAAAATGCAATGTCCAAAACCTCCAAAGAACCCAAGAGAGAAGAAACCGATAAGTTCGTACATGTGATATCTATAAAACCTTATGAGACATTATCTATTTTTCTTATTCTTCTTATCTTTTTCTATTTTTTTGTATCGATCCTCGATACTGCAGTTATTCGATGCTCAGCCGCCACCTTTAAAAAGGCTTAATGCAATAATCAGTACTATAAATATTATAAGTCCTAAATACTCACCCAAATTATGCTCCTAAGTATGATTTTATTTTTGTTAATGCCTCGTCTAATTTTGAAATATCTTTCCCTCCGGCCTGGGCAAAATCTGATCTTCCACCGCCGCCACCACCGGTAGTTTTAGTAATCTCTTTTACAATCTTATCAGCAGAAAATCTATCTGTGAGATCTCTTGTGATACCGCATAGGATCGTGAGCTTATCATTGTTTATTGCCGCTATCAAAACGATACCAGATTTTATCTTATCTTTTATGTTATCTGCAAGTTCCCTCACTTTATTTATATCGGGATAGTTTAGTTTAATGCTGATTAATTTAACGCCATTTATATCATAAGTATATCTGTCAAGATCTTCCATTATCTTCATCAGATCCCTGGATTTCTGCTCATCCAGATCTTTTTTGATTGATTTATTCTCCTCTAAAAGATCTTTTATTCTTGGGACAATCTGATCCTGCGATACCTTTATGGTTAACATGATATCATCTAAGATATTTTTCATTTTAACATATTCATCAAATGCTTTCATACCGGTGACGGCTTCAATTCTTCTTACACCAGCAGCGACACTCATTTCACCACTGATTCTAAAAAATCCTATTTCACCGGTATTTCTCACGTGGCAGCCACCGCAAAGCTCTTTTGAGAACTCTTTTACCTCCACAACCCTCACTATCCTGTCATATTTTTCACCAAAGAGAGCCATAGCACCTGATTTTACAGCTTCTTCGATTGGCATTAATATTTTTGTAACACTGAGATTTTTTATTATTATATTATTTACAATCCTCTCTATTTCAATAATGTCCTCTTTTGATATTGCTTCAAAGTGGCTGAAGTCGAATCGCAATTTTTCATCATTCACCAGAGATCCAGCCTGTCTTACATGGTCCCCTAATACCATCTGCAGTGCTTTGTGGAGCAGGTGTGTTGCGGTATGGTTTCTTTCTGTGGCGATCCGCTTTTCCGAATCGATTTCTGCGGTAACAGTTTCACCAATTTTTAGCATACCTTTTTTTACAAAAGCTTTGTGTACGATAAGATTACCATACTTTTTTGTATCTTTTACTTCGGCAATTGTTTCTTTGCTATATATTGTGCCTGTGTCCCCCTGCTGACCGCCACCTTCCGGATAAAATGGGGTTTGTTCAAGAAGTATATCCACCTCTTTACCTTCCTGAACTTCCTGCTTCTCTTCACCATTTTCCACCAAAGCCAATATTTTACCTGTTAACGAATTATTGTCATACCCTTTAAACTCTGTTTTGAGATGGGATAGTTTTTTGTAAACTTCAGCTATCTTCTCTTCACCACTGCCAACCCAATGTTTCTTAGCCCGCTCTTGCTGAAGAGCCATCTCTTTGTCAAAGCCGATCAGATCCAGCCTGTACCCATTATCTTCGGCGATATCCTGTAATAAATCTATGGGAAATCCATATGTATCATATAACTTAAAGATCTCAGATCCAGAAATCTCTTTTTTATCTTTATTTTTTTCAAGCAGTTCATCGATCAGTTTTAATCCTAAATCAAGGGTACGGGAAAATCTCTTCTCTTCAAAAACCACCATTTTTGAGATGTAATCTTTTTTATCTTTTAACTCGATATAGTGATCCCCCATGAAATCCACAACAAATTCACAAACTTTGTAAAAAAATGATCCATCAAAACCGAGCATTTTCCCATGTCTCATTGCCCTTCTCATTATCCTTCTAAGTACGTATCCCCTACCTTCATTCGAAGGGATAACACCGTCTGCAATGAGAAATGTGGTGGATCTACTATGATCAGCTATTACTCTGAGACTCACATCATCCTTTTCGTTGTTTCCGTAGGTCTTACCTGCAAGATTTGCGGCAAATTCTATAATCGGTTTAATTAAATCTGTATCATAGTTACTCAATTTCCCCTGACAAACTGCTGTTATCCTTTCTAAACCCATTCCGGTATCTATGCTTGGCTTTGGTAGAGGTGTGAGTTTACCATCGGCGGATCTATCATACTGCATAAAAACGAGATTCCATAGCTCCAGATGTCTATCACAATCACAATCGGGATTACAATCTGGTTTTCTGCAACCGGCTTCTGGACCCTGATCGATGTGTATTTCGGAGCAGGGGCCACAGGGTCCAGTATCCCCCATAGACCAGAAATTATCCTTTTCGCCTCTTCTAAGAATCTTTTCCGCTGGAATCCCTATTATTTTATTCCATATTTCAAAGGCTTCTTCGTCATCATAGTATATCGACACAAAGAGCTTTTCTTTTGGTAAACCAAGCTCTTTGGTTAAAAATTCCCACGCATATTCTATGGCCTCTTTTTTGAAATAGTCCCCAAATGAGAAGTTACCAAGCATTTCAAAGAACGTGTGATGTCTGGCGGTTCTTCCCACATTTTCCAGATCATTGTGCTTTCCTCCAGCTCTTACAACCTTCTGGCATGTTGTGGCTCTGTTGTATTCCCTTTTTTCCAGCCCCAAAAAGAGGTCTTTAAATTGGTTCATCCCTGCATTGGTAAAAAGTAGTGTAGGATCATTCTGTGGCACTAATGATGATGAGTCGACTATTTTATGCCCATGTTTTTCAAAGTATTTTAAGAATTTTTCTCTAATATCCTTTCCAGAAATCATTCTATAGCTCCTAATCTTTTTTTAGCTTTTGTATATACTCTTCCCATTCAATTGGTAAAAGGTATTTCTTTTTATTATTGCATTCTTTACAGGCCGGGACAATGTTTCCTTTTGTGGATTTACCACCCCTGGAGAGGGGGACTATATGATCCATAGTAAGTTCACCAGGTGGTACCTTTTTCCCACAATAATAGCAAACACCTTTGGAAACAAGGGTATTCCACCACTGTTTCTTTTTCAGCTCTCTTGCCTTTTGTTTCTCTTTTTTTATCTCCTCATCGGAAACTGTTGTCAGAAAAAATATATCCATGTTAGCCTTAGTATAATACAAATTAATGTTTGATTTCAAGTAAAATTTTGTTATAATCCCCGGAAATACTTTAGAAGGGGTATATGTTTATGAAAAAAACAGAGCATGGCGGTATTGAATCGCATGGGTTTAAAAATTTAAAGAGGATCCACTGGAATCTCTCTACGCCTGAACTTTATGAAGAGATAATCAAAAGGCAGGAGGGTTTGCTGGCCCATCTTGGTCCTATCGTTGTCAGAACTGGTCATCACACCGGAAGATCACCAAACGATAAGTTTATTGTGGATGATGGGGTTTATAGCGCAGATGTGAACTGGTCTAAGGATAATAAAAAGATTTCAAAGGAGCATTTTGAGAGACTGTATTCTCGAATTCAAGCATACTTGCAAACAAAAGAGGTTTTTGTGCAGGAGGTTTATGCTGGTGCAGAACCTGAGTATAGGTTAAAAGTAAGGGTGATAACAGAGATGGCATGGCATAGTCTTTTTGCTAGAAATATGTTTATCCGGGAGCTTAATAGGGATATATTAAAAGATTTTGAACCAGATTTTACGGTGATCAATCTGCCACGTTTTCATGCAATACCGGAGCAGGATGGTACAAATTCTGAAACGTTTATTATCCTAAATTTTGAAAAAAGAGTTGTACTGATAGGTGGTACAAGCTATGCAGGTGAAATTAAAAAATCTATATTTACTGTGATGAATTATCTTTTGCCCAAAAAAGGTGTCCTATCTATGCATTGCTCCGCGAACGTTGGTAAGAAAGGTGATGTGGCTCTTTTCTTTGGTCTTTCCGGCACCGGCAAAACAACCCTTTCCACAGATCCTGAAAGAGCTCTAGTGGGGGATGATGAGCATGGATGGAGTGATAATTCGATATTTAATATTGAAGGTGGTTGTTATGCAAAAGTGATAAAACTATCCAAAGAATCGGAGCCAGATATCTATGAGTGTACGAGAAAATTTGGAACTATTCTTGAAAATGTGGCCATTGATGTGATTACGAGAAGAATAGACCTAAATGATGATTCACTAACGGAAAATACCAGAGCTTCCTATCCAATAACTCATCTTCCGAATATCATCAGTAATGGTATAGCTGGCATTCCATCAAATATTATATTTTTGACGTATGATGCTTTTGGAGTTTTACCTCCTGTGGCAAGGCTTGATAAGAATCAGGCGATGTACCATTTTATTTCAGGTTATACAGCAAGGGTTGCAGGTACAGAAAAAGGTGTAAAAGAGCCAAAAGCTGTATTCAGTGCTTGTTTTGGGGCACCTTTTATGGTTCATCACCCATCATTTTATGCAAAGATTTTAGGGGAGAAGATATCAAAACACAATGTAAACTGCTGGCTTGTGAATACAGGTCTTACCGGAGGGCCTTATGGAGTTGGAAAAAGATTTTCCATAGAATATACCAGAAGGATTATAAAGGCTATTCTGGAGAATGAGCTTGATAATGTACAGTTTAATGCAGATAAGGTTTTTGGTTTTTATATTCCATCTATCATTCCGGACTTGCCAGCTGAAATTCTTAATCCAAGAAATTCCTGGAGTGAGAAAGATAAATACGACGAGACCTTGAGGAAACTTGCAGTAAGTTTCAATGATAATTTCAAACAATATGCAGATAAGGTTGATGCAGAGATTTTAAAGGGTGGACCAGGGTTTTCTTAAAATAATAGGGATAAAAAAAAGGGTGGGGGAACCACCCTTTATGATTAATTTCTATCTTTATCCACAATCTTTCCCTTTCCAAGCCAGCTCATCATACTTCTAAGTTTAGAGCCCACCTGTTCGATGGGATGGTTTTCATCTGCCCTGGTAAGGGCATTAAATACCGGTCTACCGGCTTTATTTTCCAGCATCCATTCTTTTGCAAATTCTCCAGATTGTATCTGTCTTAAAACTTCCCTCATGTTGTCTTTAACTTGGGGATCTATCCCCACAGGCCCCCTTGTGAGGTCACCATATTGGGCGGTGTTGCTTATGGAATATCTCATGTTGGAGATGCCACCTTCATAGAGAAGATCCACTATAAGCTTGACTTCGTGCATACATTCAAAGTAAGCCATTTCTGGGGCGTAGCCAGCCTCCACAAGTGTTTCGAAACCATATTTGATAAGCTGTGTCAAACCACCGCACAAAACCGCCTGCTCACCAAATAGGTCTGTTTCTGTTTCCTCTTTGAAGTTTGTTTCAAGGACACCTGCTCTGGCTCCACCAATGGCAGCTGCGTATGACAAAGCCACCTCTCTTGAATCACCGGAATAGTCTTGATGCACAGCGATCAGACATGGTACTCCACCACCCTTGGTATATTCCGCTCTCACCAGGTGCCCTGGCCCTTTAGGTGCTATCATTATAACGTTTACGTTTTTAGGTGGCACTATCTGTCCAAAATGGATGTTGAAACCGTGGGCAAATGCAAGATATGTCCCTTCTTTTATATAAGGGGCGATCTGCTCTCTGTATAGGTCTCCCTGTATCTCATCCGGCACCAGTATCATGATAAGGTCTGCCCATTTTGTGGCCTCTGATATTTCCATAACTTTAAGACCTGAGCTTTCGGCTTTTTTCCAGGAAGCACCACCCTTTCTAAGGGCAACTGCAACATCGACACCGCTATCTTTGAGGTTATTGGAATGGCCATAACCCTGACTTCCGTAACCGACGATGGCCACCTTTTTCTTTTTTATCAATTCCAGATTTGCATCTTTTTCGTAGTATACTTTCATTTACTATTCCTCCTGACTTTTTATGTCCTGCTTTGTAAAATCTGTAGTGGATTTGTTGCCCCTTGCGATGGCAATCGTTCCACTTTTTATAATCTCAATTATACCATACGGCTCCAAAACGTTTATAATGGCGTTAAGTTTATTCTGATCTCCGGTAATCTCCACCACAAGAGATTCTTTTGTTATGTCAACCACTTTTCCTCTAAATGTTTCAATTATGCTCAAAATATCTGGCCTGGTTCTCTGGGTGGCATGAACTTTTAAAAGGGCTAATTCCCGCTCTATGTGATCCACCTGCGTCACATCTCTTACTTTTATCGTATTTACGAGCTTTCTTAGCTGTTTGATAATCTGCTCTATGATGTGATCATCCCCTCTGGTGACGATCGTCATAATAGAGATATCTTCATTCTCTGTGGCGTTTACAGAGAGACTTTCAATGTTGTAACCTCTACCACTGAAAAGGCCTGCTATCCTTGCCAAAACTCCAAACTTGTTTTCCACCAAAACGGAAATAATATGTCTCATATTACTTCTCCCCATATATCATTTCATTAAGAGCTGCACCAGCCGGAACCATTGGATAAACATTTTCCTCCCTATCAACGAGGAAATCAAAAAGGACAGGTTTATCTTTAATCTTTAAAGATTCCCTCAAAACTGGTTCCACATCTGATGGATTTACCACCTGAAAACCGACACAACCATAAGCATCCGCAAGCTTTACAAAATCCGGTTGACACTCAAGGCAGGAGTAGGAATACCTTTTGTTGTAAAATAGATGCTGCCACTGTCTTATCATCCCCAAGAATTTATTGTTTAGAATAGCTACTTTTACTCCAACTCTGTATTGAACAGCTGTACATAGCTCCTGCATATTCATCAGAAAGCTACCATCACCGGCAATGTCAAAAACTTCTTTGTTTGGGTTTCCGAGCTTTGCACCGATTGCGGCAGGGAAACCGTAACCCATAGTTCCAAGCCCACCTGAAGTTATAAATTGCCTTGGATCTTTAAATTTGTAAAATTGAGCCGCCCACATCTGATTCTGTCCTACTTCTGTGGTTATTATGGCATCACCATTTGTAACCTCATAGATCTTTTCCACCACAAATTGAGGTTTGATTATCTTATCAGAAAATTTATATGAAAAAGGTCTTTCGTTGTTCCAATATTCTATCTTTTTTAACCAATCTTCCCTATCATTTTTACATTTATCCCAGTTGAAGTCTTTTATGTAGTTTAAAATCTGGTTGAGTACTGTTTTACAGTCACCGACTATCGGAATATCCACTTTGACATTTTTGTCTATCGAAGTGGGATCTATATCTATCTGGGCCTTTTTGGCTTTTGGGGCGTATGCGTCGAGTCTACCTGTTGTCCTATCTGAGAACCTTGTGCCTATGGCAAGTATAAAATCAGCCTCGGTTAGTGTCTTGTTGGATGCATAATTTCCGTGCATTCCAGCCCAACCAACCCAATTTTTGTGAGGATTTGGGAAGGCTCCTATACCCATTAAGGATGATACTACGGGAAGATTTAACGTCTCTACAAATTTCTTAAGCTCCTCGTGGGCATTGCTCCATTTCACACCACCACCTATTAAAACAACAGGTGCTTTTGCATTTTCCAGCATTTTAAGCATCTTTTTTATCTGCATTGGATGCCCTTCGTATGTAGGGTTGTATCCGACGAGCTTTATATCAGTAGAACATAAGTTTTTTGATTTTGCAGCGATTACATCTTTTGGTAGATCTACCAACACTGGACCAGGTCTACCAGTTTTTGCAAGATGAAAGGCCTCTGCTATAGTGGGAGCTAAATCCTCCACATCTTTTACCAAATAGCTGTGCTTTACTATGGGCCTTGTGATACCTACGATGTCAGCTTCCTGGAAAGCATCGCCGCCAATGAGGTTTGTGGAAACCTGTCCTGTGAAAACGACTAAGGGGACAGAATCAAGATACGCTGTGGCGATTCCGGTGACGAGGTTTGTGGCTCCAGGGCCGCTGGTACCAAAACATACACCCACTTTACCAGTGGACCTTGCATAGCCATCTGCGGCATGTATACCCCCCTGTTCATGCCTTGGTAGGACGTGAAGTATGTCAGAATCGAAAAGTCTATCATAAATGTGTAACAATACGCCACCTGGATATCCGAATATAAGATCTACATTATGTTTTTTCAAACATTCCACTAAAATTTCTGCACCTGTTTTGCTCATATCTACCCCACTGTTGTTAAATATAACTTAAAATTGTTTAATAATATATCATATTAGTTTAAAAATTTCAAGTGTTACTGATGAATTATTATAAAAAAAATCAAGATCTATTTTTATATCCAATTTTAAACTCTTGAAAAGCAGATATTGAATAATTTTTTGATTTAATATAAATTATGGATATGGATATAGTTCAAAAGATTGAAATCTTGTCGGATGCAGCCAAGTATGACGTATCCTGCTCCAGTAGCGGCAGTAAGAGGGAGACCCCACCTGGTGGTATAGGTAATGGTGCTATGTCCGGGATATGTCATACATGGTCAGCAGATGGTAGGTGTGTATCATTATTGAAAATATTGATGACAAATATATGTATTTATGATTGTGCATATTGCTACAATAGAAGGTCAAATGATATCAAAAGGGCTATATTTACACCGAAAGAGATTGCTGAGCTTACTGTGGAATTTTATAAAAGAAATTATATAGAGGGTTTATTTCTAAGCTCTGGGGTGGTGAGATCCCCGGATTATACCATGGAGCTTATGCTTAAAACTGCCGAACTACTTAGAAATCGATATCATTATGGGGGATATCTTCATATGAAGGTAATTCCGGGGGCATCTGAGGAACTGATAAAAAAGGTTGCAGCCCTTGCGGATAGGGTGAGTGCCAATATAGAGCTGCCCACCGAGGGGAGTCTTAAAACACTTGCACCGGAGAAAGATAGGAAAAAGATAGATAAATCTTTTATGGTGGTGGATGAGCTTAATAAAATACTTTCAAGAAAAAATTCCACATCCACTCAGTTGATCATAGGGGCAACGGAGGAAAATGATAAGACGATAATAACTCTGGCGGAAGGATATTATAGCAAAAAGCTTCTATCAAGAGTATATTACTCTGCTTATATCCCAGTGAATACAAATCTGCCGGTGAAGATTTCTGAACCACCATTGCTGAGGGAGCATCGGCTTTATCAAGCGGACTTTCTTTTGAGGTTTTATAAGTTTAAATCTTATGAGTTGTTTAATAAAAGAGAAAATCTTGATGAGGTTCTGGATCCCAAGCTTAGATGGGCTCTGGATAACATGGATATGTTTCCTGTCGATCTTAATAAAGCAGATTACAATAATCTTATAAGAATACCCGGAATAGGCCCAAAATCAGCAAAAAAGATACTGGAAGCACGTAAATATGGGTATATCGATTGGGTTCATTTGAAAAAACTTGGGATTCCTCTTAAAAAAGCTCAGTATTTTATTATTTTAAATGGTAAGGTTGCCAAAAAGACCCCACTGGAGTTGGTGGAAAGGGAGATTATGAAGTTTTATCAGGAGCATTCTCCAATATATAAATTGTTTGGGGCGGATTGATGTATCAGCTTGTGTATGACGGAAGTTTTGAGGGTTTTTTGACAGCCTGCCATCATTATTTAAATGGTGTTGACATAGAGGAGGTGGTTAATAAACGTATAAACCCCACCTACCAACCTTCTATTTTTTCCGTCGAAATTTTGACAGATCTGGATAAGGCTGAGGAAGTTGTATCGATGATGAGAAAAAAATCGGATAAACTTCTTCAAAAGGTATATTTTGCATATCTCTGTGATAGGGCGAAAATTGAGATGACAGTCTTTAAATATATCGATATGGATGGTGGTTGGGATGATTTGAGAAATGATGTTGTTATCGATATAGAAAAAAATATTCACAATCTTTTTTCCGAAAGGCACAAAATGCTTGGATTTTTGAGATTTTCTGAAATGAAGGATGGTGTGATGCTGGGCTTTATATCCCCAAAAAATAATATTTTACCACTGCTTGGTGTTCATTTCAAAAAAAGATTTGGGAACAACCGATGGGCTATTGTGGATAAAGTTAGAAGATTAGTTATTTATTATGATGGTAAAAGGTTGTCTCATGGTGAATTGGAATGGTTGGGAGATATAGAATACTCCGAAACTGAGCAAAAAATAAGAGAAAGCTGGAAAAAATTTTTTGATTCTGTTGCAATAAAAGAAAGAATAAGCTATGAAAGACAGAGGGGGAAGGTACCTCTATGGGTAAGAGATGAGATGATAGAATTTCATTAGAACTTATTAAAAGATATTGACTCTAAACAAATGGAATGATGATGATAAAATTTATATTGATATTTCAAGAATCATTAAAATCTGTTCTGTCTTATAGACTCAGAAGTTTTTTATCCATTTTAAGTATTGCTCTGGGTATAATAGGTGTCACTCTGGTTGTTGGTGCGGTTAATGGAGCTTATCAGAAGGCCGGTCAGATTCTTTCGATGTTTGGACCTGATTCTGTACTGGTTTTTGGTGGTACCCAGAAGAATCAGGCTACTGGTTTTAGAACTAAAACACTTACTTTCGAGGATCTTTATGCCATAAGGGATGCATTTCCCACTGCATACATCCTGGTACCTATGAGTGCCAGAGGGGATATCAAAGTAAGTTACAAAGGTAACTATGTTAAAACATTTGTCGTTGGCTCCACTGAGGGTTATAGTAAATCATGGACATGGGATATCTATGAAGGTTCAGATTTTTCAAAAGAGGACGTGGATAAAGCCGTAAGAAAATGTTTGCTGGGTAGTTATGTAAAAGATCAACTTTTTCTCAATGAGGATCCTATAGGAAAGTATATCTACGTGAATAATTTTGCCTGTCAGGTAAGTGGTGTTTTGGAAGAAAGAGGAATATCCAACTTTGGTGTAAATATAAATGACAGGGTTATAATTCCAATAACTGTTTTGAGTAAGTTTATAACAGGTGATTACAAGTATATTACTGCCATGAGAATCAGATTTGAGGATGTGGAAAATCTTAATAACAGGATAGAAGAGCTCAGACAATTTCTCAGATACAGACACAATCTTGGGGATGGAAAGGATGATGACTTTACAATAGTGGGGCCTGGGGATATCCTGAAGTTTTTTGTTGCAATTGGAGGTGCCCTGATAGCTTTTTTAACGATAATCACTTTGATTACTGTCTCTGTCGGGGGGTTTGTTATGGCTAATCTTTTTCTTATCTCTGTTACCGAAAGAACTAAAGAGATAGGAATTAGACGGGCTCTTGGGGCTACAAAAAGGGACATCTTTTTGCAGTTTATATTTGAATTTTTCATCATTACTCTATTGGGGGCTATAGTTGGTTTTTTCCTCGGATCAGCTATGGCAAAAATTATATCGAGTTTTAAGGTATTTGAAGTGGTTATATCTTTAAACATATTCTTCATATCAATAATTATTTCCGGTGCTTTAGCTTTGATATTCGGGGTGGCTCCTGCAAAAAAAGCATCGGAGATTAACCCTATAACTGCCATCAGGAGTTGAAGTTTGAAAAAGTTTATAATTTATCTTAGAATTGTTCATGGTGTGTTTAGTGCTTTTAAAGTAAGAACTGCCCTTGCTATATTTGGAGTTTTACTTGGTGCTCTCTCCCTTGTACTCGTCAACAATATATCTCAGTCTTTAAAGACAAAGGTGGAAATTGAGGTGAATAAGTTTGGGGAAAATACTATTACTGTAGCCTCTGGCAAACTTTCAAGACATGGTAAGGGTGGATTTTTTGAAAAGGCAAAAACGATGAAATTAAAAGATGTTGAAATGATTAAGAATAATGTGCATGGTGTCAAGATAGTTTCTCCATTTATTAAAAGGGGTGGTGTTTTGAGGTATGAATTTAATAATATCTCTTCAAATATATTGGGTGTCTATGATAATTACTTTTCATTAAAAAAATTATCCGTTTCTGATGGGTCGATTTTTGGCATTGAGAATGTAAATAATAATGATCGTGTATGTGTGTTGGGTAGTGAAGTGAAAGAGAAACTGTTTGGTAAGGATAACGCTGTGGGGAAAACAGTGTTGATTTATAGGGCACCTTTTATTGTGGTGGGTGTTCTGGAACAGAAAGGTTCAGATCTAAACGGCACAAATCTTGACGATATGGTTTACATCCCCTTGACGACATTCATGAGACGGGCAACTAATGTGGATTACATTGATGGGATGGAGGTCGTAATCGATAGCTGGGATAATTTTGAAATGATAAAGAATAATATCACTAAAATTTTGAGGGATAATCATAAGCTTTATGGAGATGCAAAAGATGATTTTACTATTATAAACCCTGTGGATGCGTTAAAGATACAGAATGAAACTGTTGGAATTGTTACATTTCTTGGTATCATCACGGCGGGTATTTCTTATCTTATAGGTGGGCTTGGGATCTTTTCTATAATGATACTCTCTGTAAGTCTTAGAAAAACGGAAGTGGGGATCAGAAGGGCTGTGGGGGCTCGTAAGAGGGATATTTTCCGTCAATTCCTGCTTGAATCAGGGATTGTAGGTCTTGTGGGGAGCAGTATAGGTATTCTATTGGGGATAATAATAAGTTTGATAGTTTTCCGGGTGGCTGATTTGCCAGTGGTGGTATCGATTATCGGGCTTTTAATATCAAGTATTATGTCGTTTTTGGTGGGGATGCTATCCGGTGTTTATCCAGCTTACACAGCCTCAAAGACAGATCCTATAAATGCCCTTAGAACACTGTAGATTCTATTTTACAGGCACCAATAGATTATATCCCTTTTTGGTATATCTGAGAATATCCCCTTAACATCTATTATTACTGGATAATCCATCAGCGATTTGATATTTTCAAACCCAAAATCTATAAACTCTTTATGCTTCACCGCAACGATTACTGCATCATATGGCTTAAACATCTTAAAATCATCAATAAGATCTATATCGTATTCGTCGTTCACTTCTTCGGGATAGGCTTTTGGGTCATAAACGAATGTTTTTGTACCATACTCGTTTAGCTCGTTTATTATATCTATCACCTTCGTATTTCTAATATCGCTGATATTCTCCTTAAAAGTGAGCCCCATAATCAATATTTTTGAATCTTTTACCGTTTTGCCTGCTTTTATGAGTTTTTTTACCGTCTTTTCAGCGATAAACTTCCCCATATTATCGTTTATTCTACGACCGGAAAGAATAACTTCCGGATGATGCCCCAGAGCCTGTGCTTTGAAGGTAAGATAATATGGATCCACTCCTATGCAGTGTCCCCCCACAAGACCAGGTTCGAATCGCAAAAAGTTCCATTTTGTGGCTGCCGCATCCAGAACATCTTTGGTGGAGATACCAATTCTATCAAAGATTAGCGCCAGTTCGTTCATCAATGCGATATTTATATCCCTCTGGGTATTTTCAATGACTTTGGCAGCTTCGGCAACCTTTATGGAAGATGCCCTATGTACACCAGCCGTTATAACTCCACCATAAAGTTCAGATAAGAAGTCCAAGGTTTCTTTAGTATCTCCAGCCACCACTTTTGTTATTTTATCCACTGTATGCAGTTTATCCCCTGGATTGACTCTTTCGGGGGAATATCCGACAAAAAAGTCTTTTTTCCATCTATATCCACTTTCCTTTTCTAAAATTGGGATACATTCCTCTTCCGTAAGACCCGGGTAAACTGTAGATTCATACACCACAATGGCACCTTTTGGCATATAAGTGCCAACTGTAGCTGTGGCAGATTTTACCGGTCTGAGATCCGGAATGTTGTATTCATCCACTGGTGTGGGGACTGTTACGATTATCACTTTAGCTTTTGAGATCGATTCTGGGTTTGAGGTGAAATCTATAGTACACTTTTTAAGTGTTTCGGAGTCCACCTCTTTCGTCCTATCGTATCCTCGTTTTAATTCATCTATCCTGTTTTTGTTGATATCAAAACCTATTACGTTGTATCTTCTATCAAAAACTTCCGCAAGGGGTAAACCTACGTACCCAAGCCCGATAATGGCAATAAAATTAGTGGATCCTTTCAAAAAAGAGTCGATGTTATACATCTTTACCTCACTCATTGAATATTTTTATGATAAATGCTATCAATACTCCAGTTATTATTCCATCCACAAATGCCCAGATAACCCCTTTAATAATACCCTGTACATTATCCGGGTCGAAACCTTTATAGACCATCTTTACCAAATTTACAAAATTTATCAAGATGTTTCTTTTGTAAAGGGAAACGATTATCAAGAATATTACGCAATTTAATATACCAGTCAGGAGAATTAATTTATTATAAAAATTTAGACTCATGGTATTCCTTTAATTTTTTATAATATTTATATGCATCTTCGTTATTGCAACCATGTTTACCCAAAAAGACGTCCTTTTTGTTTTCACCATGAAAATCGCTGCCCATACTGACTAAAAAACCATATCTTTCGGAAATTGAAAGGTATTTTTTTGCATCATTTTCTGAGTGCAGCGAGCAGTAAACTTCCAATGCATCTATCCCCATATCCTTCATTTTAGAAAAAAATCGATCCATATCATCCGTAATGATCGTTATGGGATGGGCAATTATGGATATTCCTCCGGCAGAATTGATCAGAGATATCGATTCTTCAAGGGAAAGGCTACTTTTTGGGACATAAAGAGGTTTCCCTTTGGCAAGATACTTTTCAAAAGCCTCATCGATCGATTTCACAAGACCTTCTTTTACCATAAATTTGGCAATGTGGGGTTTTCCAAGCTCCCCATAATTTTCATCTGATATCTCTTCCAATTTGATCTCTCTGCCTAAAAGTTCTGAGAGATTTTTTATTAGGTTGATATTTCTTTTTCTTCTATAATTTTTGAGTTTGTCCAATGCTTCTCTTAGTTTTGCATTTTTATGATCGATAAACAGCCCCACAAGATGAAACGTTCCTTTTTCCCAGTCAACACTTATTTCTACACCTGCTACTTTTTGGACGTTTGAATCAGTATTTATGAAATGATCAATGCCATCAACGGTATCATGATCTGTAATGGACAGAACATCTATACTGTTTTTTTCAGCTAATTTTAAAATCTCCTCGATTGTAAGAGATCCATCTGAATACCTGGAATGACAATGCAAATCCACCATTGTATTTTCTCCTTGATTATAAGAAAATTTTTCATATAATAATGCTATGGGCAATTTACAATTTACACTATATAAAATTTTTGTCAATGTAATTGGGCTTGGTGTTTCTGCATTTATTTTTAGACATGTAAGGGTGGATTCCTTTGCGGCTTTACTTGTGGCAGGATTTGTTTTGACGATAATGAACTTTTTTGTAAAGCCGTTTCTGGTTTTTATAACAATACCGCTTCATGTTTTTACACTTGGACTTTTTTACTTTGTCATAAATGCAATAATCATTCTGCTCGTATCATCTCTAGTGGAGGGTTTCTGGGTGGATGGATTGTGGACGTCCATAGGTGTCAGTCTGGTGGTGAGTATCATAAACCTTTTTTTTGATATGTTTTACGGAAAGCCAAAAGTCAAAATAAGGATTGATAGGTATTGATTATGGCTATTGATTCTAAGGAGATCAAAGATGATCTTGATAGATTTGAAAATCTTATAAAAATGATAAATTTTGATTACGAAAGGTTTTTTGCAAAGTTGCTAAAACATCCACCAATGGTTTATGAAAGGGAAGTCAATAAGTTGATAGCCAAGTATAATTTAAATCAGATTACAAATACTACCTTGAGATTTAGATTTAACAATCTTGTGGCAAGATACCTTACTTTTAGAGATAAATGGAATAAAAAGATGCTTGAATATGAGGGTGTGAAGAAAAGTGCTGCAGATATTCTGAAAACATTTGAAGAAGTCAAAGATACAGATATGGGTGGTCACTTTTTTGCGGAGGAATTGAAAAAGCTTCCGGAAAATATTAATAGGGATAAGATAGAAGCTCTTATCCTATCAAAGATAGATGAATTCAAACAGAAGGGTTATAAAGATATCGACGTTAAAATAGATATAGAAGAGGGTAAACCAAAATTAAGGATAAGGCCTATAAGATGAAATACTACAAGATTCAGTTTTATGATGCCAAAAAAGAGGTTTTTACTCTTAAAGCAAAATCTGTTTTACCCACTTCTTTTCTGGGTCTTATTGAGATTAGCGACATTCTACACAAAGAGGAATCAAGTCTAGTCATAACGCCTGAAGATGATAAAAGTAGGATTGAGTTTAAAAATGTTGTTAAAACTTACATACCTATTGGACATATAATAAGAATAGATGAGATAGATGAAGAAGAGGAAAAGCCTCTTTTGAGAATTGTAAAAGATAGAGATGAATAAGCTTTCAAAATATATATTAGATGAAATCTATCCAATTTTTATCATATCAAACATCTTCTTTGTCTTTATTTTACTTTTTGACAAAGTTGTAGATCTTACTGATCTGGTTTTTTCAAAAAATGTTCCAACAATTATAATTATTGAAACGTTTATATTTTACCTTCCTTCTTTTTTGATGGTTACGATACCCACTTCTGCACTTCTAGCAGTAATGACAGCCCACAATAGGTTATCCGCTGATGCGGAGCTTGTGGTGATGAAATCGTTGGGGCTTTCCCCTTCAAATCTTTTAAAACCAACGATCTATTTTGGGATATTAGCTACATTGCTCGCTTTTTTGACATCATTCTATCTTCTGCCGTATGGGAATAAATATGCTATTTATAATTTGAAGAGAACAGTGGAGTACGTCTCCCTTAAGGATGTGAAGGAGAATGAATTTTACAAGGAGATCCCTTCTATTACGATTTATGTTAAAAAAAAGGTGGATGAACATAGATTTTTGCAGGTTACGCTGATAGATGAAAAAGGTGGAAGTCTCATAACAGCATCAGAAGCGGATGCTTATCAGAAATTTGGGGCGGTGGTATTTGATCTAAAAAATGGATCCATAATTCAGGGTAAAAACGATCGATATGGTAAGATAGAGTTTAAAAGGTTTTACTTTGTTGTGAATGTGGATTCTAACCTGAATAGGGAGATTAAGTCAGAACGATTTATGTTTATGGATGAGCTGATATCCAGGTTGGATGATGGTTATATTTATAAATTTGAATTTTCAAAAAGGGTGGCACTCCCATTTTCTACCTTGATAATGGCGCTACTTGGCTTAAATATGGGTGTATTTTTTCACAGGACAAACAGATCGATAAATTGGATCATAGCTCTGGGAATAATCTTTAGTTACAACGTAATAATGTTTATGTCTGAAAACCTTGCCGGAAAGATTAATCCATATTTTGCTCCATGGATCGCCAACGCTATTTTTGCATTTTTATCATTAATAAGGATTGGCAGGGTGCTCAAATGAATAAATTTCAGATCTATTTTTTAAAGATACTAATTAGAAATTTTATAGTTGTTGAGGCTTTTGTTTACATCATATACATGTTTTTTATGTTTTTCACACAGTCAAAGTATATTGCAAGGTATGGAGCCACTTTTAAGGATATTTTTATTTACGATGTTATGAGATCCCCTGTGTTTATTTCACAAACGTTGCCTGTCAGTTTTATAGTTGCAGTCGTAGTCACATTCATTATTCTTATTAGAACTACTGAAATCACAGCTTACGTGAGCATCGGAGGCAGTCTTTTATCTATCTTAAAGGTACTTGTATTCCTTTCTATCTTCGTTAGTGTGATTATGTTTTTTCTTACTGAGTTTGTAGTTCCAAAGAGTCAGGCAAAAAGTAACGATTACAAGATAAAGTATATTGAAAAAAGGGAAGAGGTTAGGGTGACCACTTTAAATAACTTCTGGATAAAAGATAAAAATAGCTTCATTCAAGTGGGCACAATAGATATAATTAATAAAAAGCTTTTTGATATAAAGTTTATAGATTTAGATGAGAATGGAAAGATTGTAAAAGTAAGATATATAAGTCAGGCTGACTACATAGAAGGTAAAAAATGGTCTATTTTAGACTATAAAGATGTTGATACGACGGATGTCCCAAAAATAGTAAAAGAAGAGAAGAATTTTATCCAAGACAACGATTTTTTCACTAGACTGGTGGATGTGTCTCTTGTCTTTCAACCTAAAGAATTGACTTTTTCTGAGTTAAAAAAGATAGTAAAGTTTTATAAGTCAAAAGGATTAAGCTACTCACTGCACATGTGCTACTATTACAATAAAATAGCCAATATCCTGAATGTCGTATTGCTTGTTATAGTGGTGCTGCCATTTTTAATAGATCTTTCGAGGGGATTTTCTTATATCAGAGCTGCTGGAAATGGTATTGTGATCGTATTTTTGTATTTCATTGCCCAGTCAACATTTTTTTCAATGGGAAAATCTGGTGTAATGCCACCATTTTGGTCTAATTTTCTGGGGTATTTCATTTTTATATCTATAGGGCTTTTTGGGTATTATCGAAAAAGAAAACTTTTTTATGTATAAGTTAAATGGGGTGGTACTCCACCCCATTTGGTATTCAATCCCTCACCACCAGTACAGATTTTTTTGATCTTCTTACCACTTTTTCTGTGGTACTTCCGAAAAGTATATCTTCAAATATGGTTTTTGAATGGGATGCTATGACCACTAAATCAATATCATATTCAATTTCAGCTTTTAAAATTTCATTGTATGAAACTCCCTCTTTAATGGCAGTGGTGATTTTTATGTTCGGTTTTGAATATTTAGATATCTGGGTATTTAATTTTTCGTTGATATCTTTCATTGTAGCCTCATTTAGCTCTTTAATCAGTTCCTCTGATAGGTACTGCTCGATTATGGCTACGTCCATCATTTTTACGTGAAGGAGAATGATCTCAGCATTAAAAGCTTCTGCAATATCTACCGCTTTTTTTAAAGCCTTATCTGATGCTTCGGAAAAATCTGTTGGCACCAATATCTTTTTCACATTAAACATATCAACCTCCATTGTGTTATTTACAACTCTTAATAATATTATACAAAAAAAAATGAAAATGTGAAGAAAACTTTAATTGGAATTAACCCATTAATTTTTGAAAAAAATGGTTATAACATTGAAATCGGGTGGTACTTTCAATGAACTTTATTTTGAAAATTTTCTGACATAATTAATTCACAATAAAATATATTGTATTTTCTGAATATATGTATATATGTATATATGATGTATCTTGCTGATAATAAATGATTTTATTAGTTAAAATGTCTTGACATGTAGGATTTTCTCTGGTATTCTGTATACAACTAAAAGAAGGAGGTTTATGTTATGAAGTTTAAAAAAATATTAACTTTATTTATGGCATGTGTTGTGTTAGCTCTATTTGGTTGCGCTGGTGCAGAGAAACAGCAGGTGGCAAAACCGGAAGCTAAGCAAGAGACCAATCAAGCTGGTGAATCAAAAGGTAAGACTGTCAAGCAGATTGTGGAAGAAGCCAAGTTTCAGATTGTGGACTATGATTATGTAAAAGGGAAGTTAGGGGACAAATTAAGGAAATTTAATCAGGTAGTTGTTATCGATGCAAGGCCTGAGTTAAAGTATGACTCAGGGCACATCCCAAGTGCTATCAATATTCCTGATACTAAATTTGATAAGTTTTATCCACAACTTGAGCAGTTTAAAGTTACAAAAGATACTGAGATTATCGTTTATTGTGGTGGTTATGATTGTATAAAAAGTTATAACGTTGCGAAGCTCTTGAGAGACAAAGGTTATACTAATCTTAAAATATATCTCGCAGGGGATCCAGATTATTCCACTAAATCTTATTTAGAGATAAGCACTTCATATGCCCAAAAACTTAATAAAGAAGGTGTAATTTTTATAGATGCCAGACCTGAAAATGTTTACAAAAAAGGAACGATTCCTGGTTCTATAAATATACCTGATACAAAGTTTTCTATTAATCAGGAGCCTTATCTTAAGCTTCTACCTGCTGATAAAAACACTAAAATGGTTGTATTCTGTGGTGGATATGCTTGTATAAAATCTCATATCGTTGCTGATATTTTATATGACAAGGGCTATAAAAATGTAATGGTTTATTCTGCAGGTGAGCCAGAGTGGAAAGAAAAAGGGTTGCCTATTGTAATACCAGGGGAGGAAGCTAATCAGGTGAAGAAAGAAGAAGCTAAACAGGATACTAAAGCTGTTACCGGTGCAATTAAACCTGGTAAAGATGAAGGAACAGTGGACAAAGAGTTCTTCAAAACACTTATAGATTCAAGACCCGACAACATAGTGATTATAGATGTAAGAACCCCTGCAGAATTTCAGAATGCCCACGTAAAAGGTGCTATAAATATCCCTGTGGATGATATGTACAAAAAAGGTTGCGATTCTGTTGTTTCAAGATTGCCAAAAGATAAAAATATTATCTTTATGTGTGCGACAGGTGCAAGGGCAGGTGAGATGTGGTTTGGGCTTAAAGATGATTGCAAATATGATATGAAAAATATTTACTTCCTTGATGCAAAAGTAGATTATTCTTCTGGTAATTGTGAAATTAAATAATCTGTATAAAATTCTGCAACGATAGCGGACTATATGCCCGCTATTTTTTTGAGTATATGATAATCTTTAATTCCTTAATGTCATAATCTTATTCGAATCTTTTACCATTTCCTAATAATTGATAAATTTTAAAAGTCTGAAATAATTTATTAAATTCATCTTTTACCTCATCTTACCACAGGTAATGACTGATCAGTGGGTGGATGTTGGATACTGGGCTTTTTTTAATATCTTTTCTGCAAGGTCTGGAACTTTACTGTCCACATAGTTTGCAAGTTCAATTGTTTTTATAAATCCATCTCTGTCTGTGTCTGCCTTGCCTTTACTCCGTTTCCTGCTATAAAGACCATTGCCACATTCTTGATTGTTGTCTTTTTCTGTAACAATTCAAGCCGATCAAGGATATCATCTTTTGTTGGATTCTCATCTGTAAGAAGTTTAACTACTACGTCCTGATAGAGTTTTCCCTTCTGCATCTGCATCGTTTTTACAAAGTCCTCTGTATTCTTGTGGGCAAACTGCAATTTTAAGCTTTCATCTTTATATTTACTCACTCCAATGGCAAGGATAAATAGTTTTGGCTTAACGACAAATTCCTCTGGCAGTTATCCCGCAAGACAGTCAGATAGATTGATAATCTCAATTATAAAGAAAAAAGGATGATTCTTGTAAACCATTTCACTAGAACGTTAGAACGTTGAAACGTTAGAAAGTAGGAACGTAAAACGTGAAACGTGAAAAAGTAAAACGTAGAACATAAAACATTTTAATTTTTTATCGTAATTCTCTTTTTTTTCTGGGAGGTTTACTTATTCCTTTGATTTTGGATCCAGAATATCCCTTAGACCCTCTCCGGTGAGGTTAAACCCAAGAACGGCAAGAAGGATGCATATCCCGGGGAAGAATGACAGCCACCAGGCAAACATGATATTGTCTTTTCCGGATGTGATGATGTTTCCCCATGATGGTGTGGGGGGCTGTACCCCCAGTCCTAAAAAGCTGAGGGCAGATTCTACAAGTATGGAGCTGGCGACACCGAGCGTAGCAGAAACGAGTATTGGGGAGGCAACATTGGGCAATATATGCTTAAAAAGTATCACTCTTTTTTTTAGCCCCGCAACTTTTGCGGCGGTGATATAATCCCGCTCTGTGATACTCATCGTTTCAGCCCTTACCATGCGGGCTACCCCCATCCAGCTTGTTATGCCTATTACGATCATTATATTGTAGATGGATGGTTTTAAAAAAGCAATCACCGCAAGTATCAAAAAAAATGTTGGAAAACAGAGGGCGATGTCCACTATCTTCATCAAAATCAAATCGGTCAAACCTTTAAAATAACCTGAAACTAAACCAATTATCGTCCCTATAAAAACAGATATCCCCACAGATATAAATCCCACAGAGAGGGAGATTCGGGTGCCATATACCACTCTACTGAAGACATCTCTGCCCAGTTCATCCGTACCAAAGAGATTTTTTAAAGATGGTGGGTTTAAGATATTCATGAGATCTATTTCTGACGGGTCATAAGGTGCTATAATAGGGGCAAAAATGGCAACAACTGTGAAAAAGATTATTATCGATATACCGGAGATAAATAGTTTATTTCTTTTTACCATACCTTATCCTTGGATCTGCAATTGCATAAGATATGTCGGCTATTAGATTTCCTAAAAGTGTTAGAAAAGATCCTATTACAAGTATCCCCATTATTACCGGATAATCCCTCATCATTACCGACTGATAGAAGAGCTGTCCCATACCTGGTATAGAAAATACAGACTCAAAAATTACACTTCCGCCAATCAGCCCCGGTATGGATAGACCTAGTATGGTAATTACCGGCAAAAGTGCATTTCTTAAAGCGTGTTTGAAAATTACAGTATTTTTACTTAATCCCCTTGCGTAGGCGGCTGTGATGTAATCTTCGTTTATTGCATCCATCATACTGCTTTTTATAAATCTGCTAAATCCAGCTATACTACCAAATACAGAAATTCCGACAGGTAGTATAGAATGCCAGATTACATCGTAGATCTTCTCTAAAGTGGAAAAATCTTCAAATTCGTATGATGTAAGTCCAGAGATGGGTAGCCAGCCTTTGATGACTCCAAAATAGTAGGCACAAAGTATCGCCAGCCAGAAGGTGGGAACTGCAAAACCTATGTAAACAATTACGGTAGTTATCCTGTCAAATAATGAGTTCCTGTAGACGGCTGAGAGGACACCAATTGGGATGGAGATGATAATTATAAGTATCATAGATACCAGATTAAGGTATATAGTCACCGGAAGCCTTTCGGCTATTTTACTTAAAACAGGTTTCTGATCAGATGCGAAGGAGTTTCCAAAATCCAATCTTGATAATTTTTTCAACCATATCCAGTATCTTTCTAAAACCGGTTTATCAAGCTGGTACATATTTATAAATTTCTGATAGGCCGTTTCGGATATTTTGGGGTTCATTGATGATAAAAATTGTGCAGGGTTACCCGGTGCCAGGTTAACGACTATGAAGGATATCAGAGTTATACCGATGAGCATCGGTATCATTTCAAATAATCTTTTAACTATATAGGTTAGCATATCTACCTTGTAAGTTTGTATCTTCTCTGGTCTTTTTCCACATACCAGTCGATAAAGTTGTGCATTATACCGGCAGGAGCTTCCTCCACATTTTTAAACCTTTTGTGCAATGCTATGAGTGCTTTTGGGTAAAAGAGGAACGTATATGGCTGATCCTCAGCAAGTATCTGGGATATCTTATGATAAATATCTGATCTTTTTTTTAAGTCAAACTCTATTCTTCCTTGTTCGATCAATTTATCAACCTCTTTGTTCTGATAGCAGATAAAATTTAAATTTTTCCCACCACATCTTGAAGAATGCCATACATCATAAGGATCTGGCTCCATTGGGATGGTCCAGCCAAGAATTACCACGTCGAAATTTCTTTTGTCGATATATTCCGTAATAAATGTTGCCCACTCAAGTATCCTTATTTCAGTTTTTATACCGATCTTCTTCCATGTATGCTGGATAATTTCTGCTATTGAGCTTCTGGTGGTATTCCCTTGATTTGTCGTTATCGTGATTGAAAATGGGACACCATCTTTTTCCAGTATTCCATCCCCATTCTTATCATCAAATCCAGCTTCTTTTAGTAAATGTTTTGCTTTTTCTAAGTCGTATTTGTATTTTGTGACGTTGTCGGTATACCAGATTGTCCCGGGCTTAAAAGGGCCATCTGCAGGTACCCCCAGACCAAATAAGACCCCTTTGATAATATCCTCTTTTGGGGTGGCGTAGGATAATGCCTGCCTTACCCTTTTATCCTGAAGAAATTTATGCTTTAAGTTATACCCTATGTATGTATATGAGTTTGACAGGTAGCTATATTTATTGTAATCACTTACAAATCTTGGGTTTGACGTTTGTTTTGCGAATTGCAGAGGGGATAGCCCCATTATGTCTATGTTTTTATTTAACAGTTCTAAAAACATCGTGGATGTGTCCGGGATTATCTTCATCGTATATCTATCCAGATTTGGTCTTCCTTCGTAGTAATTATCGTTGGCTTCCAGTGTAATGGATAGCCCGGATTTCCACTCTTTGAATTTATATGGTCCAGTTCCAATTGGAGAACGCTGAAGTTCAGACTTTGTGATGGTGACACCTTTTAATTTATGGTATGGAAGGATCCCAATTGTCCAGCTGGATAGGGCAGGGGCATAGGCTGTTTTATAGTATACTTTTACTGTGTAATCATCTGGGGTTTCCACTTTGTCTATGATTCTGAAATCAGAGTCGTAGGCGGTGGGGGTGTTGTTATCAACGATCGTTTCATAAGTGAATTTTACATCTTTTGAAGTAAATTCTGTATCGTCGTGCCATTTTACACCTTTTCTCAAATGGAAAGTAATTATCTTCTTATCATCGGAAACTTCCCATTTATATGCTAAATCACCTGTTAGATTGAGATTTTTGTCATATTTTAATAGACCATTGTATATGAGCCCTGCAATGGCGTGGGATGAAGAATCTGTGGCAAGTATCGGTATGAGATTACTGGGCTCTCCTATGCTGCCTTCGATTATTGAATCTCCAAATTTTGCAGAATCGGTTTTTCTTTTGACAGCATCTTCCCTTTCTTTGCCACACCCCGAAATGAGAGTAGATGCCAGCAGTATTAAAAAACAAAGTTTTTTAAGCATTTATAAAACCTGAATAAGCTTTATTTACTTTCTGTGGGGACAATCGGCTTATTTTGTGGTATAGTTTTTACAGGAGTATCATGCAATTTATTCACTATTGAGCTACCTGCTTTACCAGATGATGACATTATGGTAAGCATTATGGATGTGGTAAAAAAAAGTATTACAAGAATAGTTGTAATTTTTGTCATTATATTTTCTGGCGTTCCAGGTCCAAACATGTCGGATGAACCTCCACCGAATGCCTCTTTCAAACTTGATCCTTTCCCTGATTGTATGAGTATTGCAAGGATCAATAAAATGGTAAAAAAGATATGAAATCCTAAAACTATTGCATACATTAATACACCTCAAACTTTTAAGTTTTTATCATCCTTTTCATAATATCAACTTTTATAATCAAATGTCAACAAAAAAAGGGATTATGATTCACTAAATGCTTTTAGCAGATCTCCCAACGAAACTATCCCCACAAGCTTACCCCGTTCCAAAACGGGAACTCTGTGTATGTACTTGTAGAGGAAAATTTTCGCCACATCTTTTATGTCTGTATCGGGAGTTACCGTAATGGCTGGCGAAGACATTACAGTTTTGACAGGTGGATCGGTGAGCTCCTTCACATCCACCAGTGGGATTTTGTCGGCATCATTTAAAATATCGGGTAGCCTGTTTAGTAAATCGGTTTCACTGAATACCCCCACCACTTCTTCATTATCATTTAAAACAGGTACTCCGGTGATTTTTTTTTCTCTCAATCTTAATGTTACTTCTCTGATCGATTCATCTTCATGGGCTGTAATAACATTTGTTTTCATAATTTCTTTTACTTTCATCTATCCTCCACTACATTTGCATTGCAATCTCTTTTAATAAATCCCTCAGAATACCACCATCTGCACCTTTCGGTAGCACCCTGACAAATTTTATCTCCTGAGGAAGAACCACTTCACCTAATTCTTCTAATATCGTTTCATGTATTTCATTCATAATCCTTTTATGTAAACTCTCATCAACTTTTCTATGTAGGACGCAAAAAGCCACCATTGTATCCCCTCTTTTTTCATCATTCAGGATAACTATGGCGGATTCTTTCACAAATCTATTTTTGTTTATGGCCTCTTCCACCTGTGAAAGGTTTATCCTTTTACCTGATATATGTATTACATTATCTACCCTTCCTGCAAGATAAAAATTGTTGTATTCGTCAAAATACGCACTATCACCGGTTCTAAAGACATATTTATTGCTGTAATTTTTCCAGAATGTTTTAAAAAAAAGATCCTCTTCATGGCATAGTTTCATACACATGGATGGGATTGGGTATTCAAGCATCAGTAAACCTTTCAAATTTGGGTATTCAATTTTAGATTTTGTTATGCTGTCATAAACACCCAGATGTACACCAGGGAAGGGTACTCCCACAGAGTCTTTTTTGATTTCAGAAAATCCTGGAATCTGGGCTGTTATTGCTCCACCCAACTCTGTAACAGAATAGATATTAAGTATTGGGGTCTTTTTGTTTGCAATATTTTTATAAGTCCAATCCAGCACCTCTTCTTCAATAGGTTCACCACCAAGAAAAAGTAGTTCAAGAGAGGATGTAGGGGAGTATACTTTCTTTTTCATGTCGGCATTCATCAACGTTTTCATTATTCGGGGGGTGGTATAGCACTTATTTATCTTATACCTTTCTAATATACCGTAAAACCTTTTGGCGTTTTCAAATGTTATATTATCCTCAAACATTACCGTTGTGGAGCCGGTCAATAGTGGGCCATAGACACCGTAAGAATGTCCATTAATCCAGGATATATCGGATGTATTCCAGAAGGTGTCGTTGTCATCAGGATCAAAGAGAACAGTGTAAATAAAATGTGTCCAGGCTAAGTAGCCTCCAATATTGTATACCATCCCTTTTGGTTCATTGAAATGTGTGGAAGTAACCATGATAAAAAGAGGATCATTGCTATCCACGATATTTTTTTCTAAAGAGGATGCATCTTTGAAATCTGTGTCGCTTAAAAGATCGTGGTACCACAAATCTCTGATGGGCTTCATATGCGTTTTTTTGGGTATCCTTTCCACAACAACAACATGTTTTGGTTGGTGGGTTGCTTTTATGAGGGCCTCATCCACTTTAGATTTTATATCTATCTCAGTGCCTGCAAGACTATAGTCAGTTGTAATAATTATTGATGGCTGATAATCATTTATCCTATCTGCAAGGGAATCAGGTGAGTAGGAATAATGATATAACGTGTGCACTGCTCCAATTCTTATGGCTGCGAGCATTGAAATTACAGCTTCTGGAACGTTTGGCAGATATATTAAAATTCTATCGTTCTTCTTAACTCCCAGTTTTTTTAATGCATAGGCAAATTTGAGCATTTCAAAGTGAAGCGATTGGTAGGTGAATATCCTTTCGGTGTAATCAGATCCGCGCCATATAATGGCAGCTTTATTTTTTTTATTTGAATTTAGATGTTTTCCTAAAAGGTTATGGATAGGATCCAATTTACCATTTACGTAAAATGAAAATTTGGGGTTATGTTTTATGTCAAGTATAGTGTTGTATGGGGTCTCCCAGATAAGAAATTTTTCACCTATGTAATCAAAAAGTTTTATGGTATCTAACCTGTAGAGATCTTCTAATATGTTTCTGGTAATTACTTTTCTTATATATTGCTGATTAATTTCATTTATTCTGTCGTATATCATATTGTTTTCCTAAAACACTGTTTTTATATTAGTAGAATATTTTGGGATAAAATTCAAGTGTTTATTTAAAAAGAGTTTATTTTTATAGATTTTTCTACTATAATGCCAATATGAAAGCTTTGAATGTTTTTAAAAGGTTCCTTTTGAATATTGTTCTTACCTTTTTCTATGTAGTTAACAATGATATTCTTATCTTTAATTCCGCAATTACCTATTATGCACTTTTGTCGTTTATCCCTATGTTATTGATGTTTGGATTGGTCTTGAGGAAGGTTTTTCTGTATTTCCCTCAGTCTGTTCAGTATTTTGAAGAGATGATGGTATCTGTAAATATTGAAATCTTAGAAAATGTCAATATAGTAGGGTTAATAAAGGATTCTAATGTTTCAGGATTTGGTATATTTGGTACTCTTTCGATCTTTTTGACGTCAACGATCTTTTTGAGGTCAATAAATCGCGTTTTCAAAAAAATATTTAGAATTAAGTCTGTGAAAGAAACGATTTTGCATAGTTTAATGCCATTTTTCGTTTATTTTTTATTTTTAGTGATTATAATCATTCTTTTATTGTCGAAAGCAGCTCTATTTTTTTTGGAAAACTTTTTGGTTTTTTATGTTGATATTGATCTTTCTTATCCAATTTTGATTCTTGAGAAATTTTCTTTTTTGCCTTTAGTGTTTTTTCTCGCATTGCTTTCGATCTCCTATCATTTTTTGTCATTGGGAAGGTTAAGCTGGATAGATTCCATAAAAATATCTCTCCTTTTCGGGTTTACAATTTATTGTTTTAATATTGCATTTAAGTATTTTTACAACATTTCTTTTTATAATGCAGTTTATGGCACATTAAGTTCCTTAATCATCACACTCGCTTATGTTTATATCTTTTTTCTTACATTTCTTTTCTGGTCTCAATATGGTTTTGTGAAAAATAATTATAAAGGTGTTTTAATCAGGATTTTATTTGAGAGTGCATTTAATAATCCAAAATCTATTTTAGTGAAGTTTTTCTCCATGATACTAAAAAATAGAGTTTTTCACGGCAAATCTGTTACGGTAGAAATATTAAAAACTGATTATGATTATGCCATCTTATTGGATGGAACACTTGAATTGGTTAACGATAATGGTTTGTCTATATATCTTTCAAAATATGATTTTTTTAAGGTTAGCGATATATCTGAAAATGTAAATTTTATACCTTCTGATGATTGTATTATTTTAGTTTTCGATCAGGAAGAAAAACTTTTTTTAGAAAATGATTTTTCCGTTGCATCGGCTATTTTTAAATCAAGTGAAAAGTTGCTCATATTTTAACAGGATAACAGTTTTTTAATATCAATTGCGTTAAAAAAAAATTCAACTTCACTTGACATTATTTTATTATGAATATAAAAGATATATTTAAAATTATCTGGAGATGGTTTATGTCGAATAGACGTGTTAATGTGGGTATTGTAGGTTATGGAACCGTTGGAAAAGGGACGGTTAATGTTCTTATAGATAATGCCAATGTTATAAAAGAGAAAACTGGAATCGATATCTTTGTGAAATCAGTGGCAGACTTGAAGATCAATGAATTTGACGACCAATTCTTGAGGCAGGTTCCAAATAAATACACCGATGCCAATATGATAATTAATGATCCATATATCGATATAGTTGTGGAGCTCATAGGTGGTTATAATGCTGCCAAAAAGGTTATACTTGATGCGATTGAAAAACAGAAACATGTTGTGACTGCAAACAAAGCCCTTCTGGCAGTTTACGGTACAGAGATTTTCAAAAAAGCTGAAGAGAAATCTGTTCAACTCGGTTTTGAAGGTAGCGTTGGTGGTGGAATCCCTATCATAAAGGTTTTAAAAGAGGATCTGGCGGCTAATAACGTAAAGGAGATTTATGGTATAATAAACGGTACCGCCAACTATATACTTACAAGAATGGAGAAAGAGGGTAAGGAGTTTGATGAGGTTTTAAAGGATGCCCAGAGACTCGGATATGCTGAAGCTGACCCTACTTTTGACATTGAGGGGATCGATACCGCCCACAAAATCACAATTTTATCATCCATTGCCTTTAATACCATAATACCTTTTGATAAGGTTTTTGTGGAGGGGATTTCAAGTATAAAACAGGTGGATATCGATTTTGCAAAAAAGTTAAACTGTAAGATTAAACTTTTAGCAATAGCTAAAAAGCATGAAAACGACATTGAAGTGAGAGTTCACCCAACGATGATACCCGAAAGGTATATCCTTTCAAAGGTTGAAAATGTCTTTAACGCCATTTATCTTGTTTCTGATAAATTGGATAGAACTATACATTATGGTAGAGGAGCAGGTGGTTTGCCAACAGGTAGTGCGGTGGCGGGGGATATTATATCTATAGCAAGAGATATTGTTTGTGGTTGTCAGAAAAGGGTTCCGGTGCTTGGTTTTACGAAAGAGTACAGGTCATATTTCCCTGTAAAAAATATTGATGACATCAGGTCATCTTTTTATCTAAGATTTATGGCTCTGGATAAGCCTGGTGTATTATCGAAAATTGCGGGGGTTCTTGGTAAATACAACATAAGCATCAGTGCTGCCATACAGCCGGGTGACTATTCTCCTGGTGATGTAGTTCCGCTTGTTTTTATGACTCATGAGACTATTGGACGGTATGTATCAGATGCCGTAAGAGAGATAGATTCTATGGATTATGTGAAAAGTAAGACCGTTGTAATACGGGTAGAAGGGGCTCATAGGAGTTGATATGAAATATTTTGTGCTTTTGTGTGATGGAATGAGTGATTATGAAATACCAGAGTTAGGTAATAAAACAATACTTGAGTTTGCCAATACATCAAATTTTGATCTTATTGCTAAAGATGGATGTTGTGGTTTTATAAAGACCACTCCTGATGGAATGTATCCAGGAAGTGATATATGCAATTTATCAGTTTTTGGGTATAATCCTGCAGAGGTTTACACCGGGAGAAGTCCAATAGAGGCAGCAAGTATTGGGGTGGAGCTTGGAGAAAATGATTTTGCCTTCAGGTGTAATCTCATTACCCTATCTGATGATGGGAAGGTCATGGAAGATTTTACCGCCCATCACATAGATAACGATACCGCAAGAGGTATCATCGATAAATTACAGGAAGAATTCAAAGATAAAGCCATAGAGTTTTATGCCGGGGTAGGATATAGAAATCTTATGGTGATTAGAAATGCCGATTTTAGAGTAAAAACTACACCACCCCATGATATAATTGGAAAAGAGATTGACGATTACCTGCCCAGAGGTGAGGGGGCTGATATTCTGTTGGATATTATGGAAAAGGGAGCTGAGATTGTAAAATCGGTTAAAAGTTCCGCCAATGCCATATGGCTTTGGGGGGAAGGGAAGAAACCATCTTTGAAGAGTTTTAAATCTGTATACGGACTTGATGGGGCTGTTATCTCTGCGGTTGACCTTGTAAGGGGAATTGGTAAGCTTGCGGGGATGAAGGTGATAGATGTACCCGGAGCTACTGGCTTTATAGACACAAACTATGAGGGTAAAGCTCAGTATGCAATAGAAGCTTTGAAACATTGTGATTACGTATTTGTACATGTGGAGGCACCGGATGAGTCCGGCCACATGGGGAGAGTAGATCTAAAAATAAGATCTGTGGAAGATATAAATAATAGGATGTTGCCTATCATAATGGAAGGGTTAAAAGCTTTTGGTGAATATAGAATACTTATTACGCCGGATCACCCAACACCGATCTCCCTTAGAACACATGCGGCAGAGCTTGTGCCAGCAATTATAGCTGGAACCGGGGTGATATCGGATGGAAATATTTGTTATAATGAAAAATTGAATCCATCTTTTGTGATAAATGAAGGTTATAAGATAGCAGAATATTTTATAAAGAGCAGGTCTATTGGATAAGGAGGCTTAAATGAGCTTGGTAGTTATGAAGTTTGGTGGCACCAGTGTTGGCTCCATTGAAAGGATCAAGAATGTGGCCAGGATTGCAGTGAAAAAGAAAGAAGAGGGGCATGATGTGGTTGTGGTTTCTTCTGCAATGGCAGGGGAAACAGACAGACTTATCAATCTTCTGAAGGAAATTTCCCCAAAATATGACCTCAGAGAGTATGACCAGCTTGTTTCCACAGGAGAGACAGCCGCAATCCCATTGGTTACTCAGGCTATTAAAGAGTTGGGGCATGATGCAATATCTTTTACCGGCTTTCAGATCGGGATGATCACAGATGGAGCACACTCTAAAGCACGTATCGTAAAGATAACAGCGGAGAGAATTTTCAAAGCTCTAAAAGAAGGGAAGATTTGTGTTGTGGCTGGTTTTCAGGGTATTTTTCCTGAAACAGGTGATATCACCACCCTTGGAAGAGGTGGATCTGACACCACTGCTGTGGCTATTGCTGCCGCAATAAAAGCCGATGTTTGTGAAATTTACACAGATGTGGATGGAGTTTACACTGCAGATCCAAGGATAGTAAAAAACGCTAAAAAACTTGACAGAATCTCTTATGAAGAGATGCTCGAGCTTGCATCTCTTGGGGCTAAAGTTTTACAATCAAGATCTGTTGAGCTTGGAATGAAGTATAATGTACCTATTTTAGTTTTATCATCAATTGAAGACAAACCAGGAACTTTAGTAGTTAAGGAGGATAAAGATATGGAAAAAGTTATTGTTTCAGGTGTTACTGCTGATAAGAATCAGGCAAAGATTACAATAGTTGGTGTACCAGACAGACCAGGTATTGCAGCTGAAATATTTGGGAAATTGGCTGAAGCAAACATAAATGTGGATATGATTATTCAAAATGTGGGGCTTGATGGAAAGACAGATCTTTCCTTCACTGTGGCAAAAACAGATCTTTTAAGGGCAATAGATGCTTGTGAAGCTGTAAAAACCTCAATTGGTGCATCAAAGGTTGTAAGCGATGAGAATATTGCTAAGGTCTCCATCGTTGGTGTTGGTATGAAGAGTCATGCAGGTGTGGCTGCGAAGATGTTTAAACTTCTCTCTGAAAATAATATAAACATACAGATGATCTCCACGAGTGAAATTAAAATCTCATGTGTAATTGATGAGAAATTTGCTGAGCTTGCAGTGAGAGTATTGCATGAAAAATTTGTGGAGGAAGGAGATAATGTCTCGTAAAATATATCTTTATGATACAACATTAAGGGATGGAACTCAGGCGGAGGATGTAAACTTTACCGTTCAGGATAAAGTTAGAATTGCTGAAGCATTGGTGGATTTTGGTATAGATTACATAGAGGGTGGTTGGCCTGGATCCAACCCCCGTGATATAGATTTTTTCAACGAGGTAAAGAAATCCAAAAAAGCCGCCGCTTATGTAGCTGCTTTTGGTAGCACCAGAAGAGCAAAACTATCCTGTGATAGTGATGATAATATTCAGGCTTTGCTTCAAAGTGGTGCTCCAACAGTAACGATATTTGGTAAGACCTGGGATCTGCATGTAAAAGAGGCTCTAAAGATATCTCTGGAAGCGAATCTTGAAATTATTTTTGACTCAATTGCCTATCTCAAAAAGAGGGTAAACACAGTCTTCTATGATGCAGAGCATTTCTTCGATGGTTATAAGGCCAATGCTGAATATGCTATAAAAACCTTAAAGGCTGCCATTGAGGCCAAAGCAGACTGCCTTGTGCTCTGTGATACAAATGGCGGTACTATGCCGGATGAACTGGTGGAAATAATCAATAACGTGAAAAAAGAGATAGGCGATTATCCACTTGGTATTCATTGTCATAATGATAGTGAATGTGCTGTGGCCAATTCTATATTAGCTGTGAAAAATGGCATAGTGCAGGTGCAGGGTACTATAAATGGTTATGGAGAAAGATGTGGGAATGCAAATCTTTGCTCCATCATTCCAAACCTGCAATTAAAATATGGCTATCAATGTGTCAGCGAAGATCAGCTTAAAAGACTTGTTAAGATTTCAAGGTTTGTTAATGAATTAGGCAACTTAAAACATAACATTCATCAGCCTTACGTTGGTAGGTCTGCTTTTGCCCATAAAGGGGGTGTGCACGTAAGTGCGATACTCAAAAACTCCAGGACATACGAGCATATCGAACCGGAATTGGTGGGGAACAAGCAAAGAGTACTTATTTCTGATCTTTCTGGTAAAAGCAATCTTATTTATAAGGCAAGAGATTTCGGTCTGGAAATAGATCAAAACGACCCAAATCTCAATACTATTTTGGAAAAATTAAAAGAGCTTGAGAATAAAGGGTTCCAGTTTGAAGGAGCTGAGGCATCCTTTGAATTGCTCGTGAGGAAAGGGCTAGGAAACTTTAGAAAGTTTTTTGATCTTTTGAGCTTCCGTGTTATCGACGAAAAAAGAAGTGCCCTTGAGCCACCTTTTGCTGAGGCCACTGTGATGCTGATGGTGGGTGGTGAGATTGAGCATACAGCTGCAATTGGAAATGGCCCCGTCAATGCCCTCGATCTTGCTTTGAGAAAGGCTCTGGAAAAATTTTACCCATCCCTTAAGACTATGGAGCTTGTGGACTTTAAGGTAAGGATACTTTCCGGCAAAGATGGAACCAAGGCTGTTACGAGGGTGTTAATTGAGTCGAGGGATGAGAAGGATATCTGGGGAACAGTGGGGGTTGCCCACAACATAATAGATGCCAGCTATCAGGCTCTTGTGGATTCCATCGAGTATAAACTTTTCAAAGATGCCTACAAATAGGAATAGATTTAAATGTAGTTTTTAAAATTAAAAAAAGGCGGGTTATCCC